>NZ_JASCPK010000162.1:0-12772 GCF_029959385.1 Pseudomonas sp. PS01303 | reverse complement strand
GTGCCGGCCCCTTCGCTAGCAGGCTCGCTCCCACAGGGGGAATGCATTCCAAATGTGGGAGCGAGCCTGCTCGCGAATGGGGCGACCCGGTTGAGGATCAGACCGTAAACGACTTCCCGGTATGGTTATTCAGCGAAATAACCTTGGTCTTGCCAATCCGGTGACGATAGATCTCGCGCAAATACTTGATCGACTTCTTCACACAATCGCGCGACAACCGAATGTCATTGATCGAAACAAACTTGTCTTTGTCGTTGATCAGCTCGCGGTACTTCTTCTCGTACATCGGTTTGATCGCGTACCAGTTGGTGTCGAGGATCTTCGCCGGGTTCTCGAATTCATTAAGCAAATCGTCGATGCGATCTTCGTCGAATTCTTCATTAATGATGAAGTCGAGGATCGAGTTGTCCAGCGTCTCATCGAAACGGTACGGCGTCTTGGCGAAGCAGCGTTTGATGAACGCGACGATCAAGGTCAGGAAATCATCCGACAGGCACGGGCTCTTCGCAATCAGCGTAGTCAACGACAGGTTGGCCGAGGCGCCGATCACCAGCGCATAACGCTTGAGCGTGGTGTTGGGGAACAGGCTGTTGAGGTGGGTCTTCAACCGGTTCAGATCCATGTACGACAGCTTGTAATCCTTTGGCAGCGAAACGATCGAGACCACCGACGAGCAGTTCTTGAAAAAGTGCAGGTCGTGCAATGCGGCGGCGTCGTAGCCGGAATTCTTGTACTGCTCCAGCGAGGCGCGATAACGCTTGGATTCGATCGGCAGCAGGCTGATGCCTTCAATCGCCTGCGTGACCTTGTTGAAGTGCGGCAGGTCAATCGAGCGGAAGAATAGATCGTCGATGTTCAGGCGCTGCGGCTCTTTATCGAACACCTTGAATTTGTCGCTGCTCGGCGGCGGGGTTTCCGGCACCACCGATTCGGCGTAGGCAATCGCCACCGGGCCGGCCAGACTCATGAACAGGTCGTTGGCATCCAGGCGAATGGTCTCACCGATGTCGATGCCGGCGCGGCGGAAATAGTTCTGATCGTAGTCAGTCGTCACCGCCTGCGCCGTCAGAATGTTGAAGATTTGCTGCGAGATGTATTGGTTGGCGTGCTTTTCCATCGCATTGACATCAATGTTCTGGATGTTGCCGTCATCGCTCTCTTCGGCGTAACGCATGATGTCGTTGGAGATCAGCATCATCGCGTTCCATGGGCGGATACGGCCCATGACGCTGGCTTCGCTGCTGTCTTCGTTGGCGAAGTTGTAGGAGAAATCCCATTCTTCCGAAAGGTATTTGCACAGCAGGCGTCCGGCGTTGATGTGCAGCGCCTCGGACATTTCGCTGCGGTGATCGGAAATGTTCGGCAGCACGCAGATGCCGCTGGTGAAGATCGGTTCGAACACGAACGAATGACCACTCTTGCCGTCATGTTCGTCCATCGGCTTGGTGTCGAACGTCTTGTTCATGTACGAGTGCTGCTGGGCCAGACCGAATTCCGAGGCCATGCCGGAACCGGTACCGCCACCGGCACTGAAGATCGAGAAATACAGGCGCGACTGGTTGGCCTTGATGCCGCAGCTGTCGATCAGGTACGAGTGGATCATTTTCCAGTCAGGGCTGGAGAAACGCTGGGTGTCCTTGTTGAGGATGATCTTCGCCAGGTACTGGCCGAGGATCGGCGCGTTACCGGCGCCACCGGCGTGGACTTCGGACAAGTCCATGATCTTCATTTTGCTGTAGTCGCGCAGGAAGCCGCTTTTTTCGCCCTTGCGCGAGAAACGAATGCGCCCGGCGATGTCCTTGTCGAGGTCGCCGAGCATCACCAGCGGTTCGACCAGAAACACCGGTTTGCTCGCTTTGCTGGTGCCGATGCGCAGGTTGTTTTTGATCCACTGCGCCGGGCTGTAGCCTTTTTCGGTGGCGCGTCGGTCATTCGACGGG
Organism: Pseudomonas sp. PS01303; assembly: GCF_029959385.1. Classification (NCBI taxonomy): domain Bacteria; kingdom Pseudomonadati; phylum Pseudomonadota; class Gammaproteobacteria; order Pseudomonadales; family Pseudomonadaceae; genus Pseudomonas; species Pseudomonas sp. PS01303. The sequence continues at coordinate 10,832 of NZ_JASCPK010000162.1, read as the reverse complement.
CGATCTTCGTTGTTGAATTCGTTGAGGTAGAACTTGCGCGCGTTGTACACCAGTTCTGCCACGTCGAGGGCGATGTTGGAGCCGCAGCGACCGAGGCCGATCAGGCACACCGACGGAAATTCCTGATCGTTGTGCTGTTCGTTATCGCCTTCCAGGTGCGGCGGGCGCGGGAACACCATGTCGCGCAGGCCGTCGAGGTTGTCGAGGATGCGGTCGGTATTGGTTTCGGTGAAGTACAGGTATTGCTGGGTCGACAACGGGCGCGAGGGAACCAGCGGTTTGGGCGATGACGGGCTGTTGGCGGCGGGGCTCGGATTCAGATCGGAGACCGCGGTGGCGGTATTGTTTTTAGAAGTCATTGGGCGCCATTTACCTGGTACTGGGTTGGTTCGCAGACCAATGTCAGCGAACCTCACGGAATAAGAGCTCGCGTCTTGTTTGCGCGAATTTGGCCCGGGCGTCAGGGACTTGGCCTGACGGTCGCTCGGGGGAATCCTTTCCTGATCGCTGATGAATCGGCCATTATTCGGCGATCTTTAATCAAAAGGAGGCTAAATGATGTCAACGCTACCTTCGTTGGGGTTCGCCGGAATTGGTCTGATGGGCTTGCCGATGTGCCGCCGCTTGCTGGCCGCCGGTTACCCGCTGAGCGTGTGGAACCGCAACCCGGACAAGTGCGCGCCACTGGTTGAGGCCGGCGCCCGGCAAGTGGCGACCCCGGCTGAACTGTGCGCACACGCCGATGTGGTGATGCTGTGTCTGGCTGATACGGCGGTGGTGCACGAGGTGGTGTTCGGCACGGGCGGTGTCGCTGAGGGTGGCAAGAGCGGTCAGTTGCTGGTGGATTTTTCCAGCCTGGAACCGACCGCGACGCGCGAAATGGCCGCTGAACTGGCGCAGAAAACCGGCATGTCCTGGCTGGACTCACCGGTGTCCGGAGGCGTGGTCGGTGCCGAGGCCGGCAGTCTGGCAATTATGGTCGGTGGTGAAGCGGCGGATCTCGAGCGAGTGCGCCCGGTGCTGCTCAATCTCGGTCAGCGCGTTACGCACATGGGCGGCGTTGGCGCCGGTCAGGTGACCAAGGCCTGCAATCAAATGATCGTCGCTTGTAATGCATTGGTAATTGCTGAAGTGGTGGCGCTGGCGGAAAAAGCCGGGGTCGATGCCAGCCTGATTGCCGAGGCATTGGCCGGCGGTTTTGCCGATTCGAAACCGTTGCAGATCCTCGCCCCGCAAATGGCCGAAAGCCGTTTCGAACCGATCAAATGGCACGTGCGCACGCTGCTCAAGGATCTCGACACCGCGGTGAAGTTTTCCCGCGAACAGGGCTCGGCCACGCCGATCAGCGGATTGGCCGCACAATTGATGCGCCTGCATGGGGCGCAGGGCTTTTTGGCGAAGGATCCAGCAACGCTGGTGCAAATGTACCGCGCGCCAGAATCAACGGATTGACCGCATGGGACTGTTTGCGCTGATTGATTTCTTCCAGCACCGGGCGTAATTCGTCGAGCGGCACCGGGCGGCTGAGCAGGTAACCCTGAATGAAATCGCAGCCCGAGCGTTCGAGAAATTCGTACTGCTCCAGGGTTTCCACGCCTTCGGTGACCACCTGCAAATGCAGGGTGTGCGCCATGACGATGATCGCCTGGACGATTTCCATGTCCGCCGTGGCATTGGGAATGTCGATGATGAACGAGCGATCGATTTTCAGCGTATTCAGCGGCAGACGCTTGAGGTAGGCCAGCGACGAATAACCGGTGCCGAAGTCATCGATCGACAGCGACACGCCGAGGGCGCGGATCTGCCGCAACAACACCAGGGTGTTGGCGATATTGCCCATCAGCGCATTCTCGGTGACTTCCAGCTCCAGCCGTTCCGGCGCGACACCGGCGGTGCGTAAGGCGTTTTCGATTTCGTCAGCCAGTTCTTCGCGGCCAAGATTCAGCGGCGAGCAGTTCCAGGCGATTTTCAATTCGTCGCAGCCGTGGCGCGACAGTTCGCCCAAATCCTTGCAGGCGCGACGCAGCACCCAGTTGTCCAGTTCGGCGATCAGGCCATTGTTTTCGGCGATGCTGATGAAGCGATCCGGCGTCAGCAGGCCGTTGACCGGGTGCTGCCAGCGGATCAACGCTTCGAGCTTGGTGACCTTGCCGGTTTTCAGTTCGAAGATCGGCTGGTAATACAGCATCAAACCATTTTCTTCACGCAGGGCATGACGCAGTTCTTCTTCGAGTTGCAACTCCATCGTCGCGCGGTTTTTCAGGTTGGAATTGAAAAAATGCAGGCCGTTGCGCCCGGCACCTTTGGATTGATACAGCGCCAGATCGGCGTGCTTGAGCAGTTCTTCGCAGGTGGTGCCGTCGTCCGGAAACAGACTGATGCCGATGCTGGTGGTCATCACCATGCGCCGCCCGGCCAGCTCAATCGGCTCCTTCATTTTTTGCATGATGCGCTGGGCCATGCCGCGCGCTTCTTCGCGGTCATGCAGGCCGATGAGGATGCAGAACTCGTCGCCACCGAACCGCGCGACCACGTCTTCATGGCTGCGCACCGAGCCTTTGATGTGGTCAGCGATGACTTTCAGCAGCGCGTCGCCGGCGTCATGACCGAGGCTGTCGTTGATGCGTTTAAAGTGGTCGATGTCGAGAAACATCACCGCGAGCATGCCGCCCTCGATGGCTTTCTGATTGAGTTTCTCGGCGAAGATCTGGTTGAAGCCGCGACGGTTGATCAGGTTGGTCAGTGCGTCGTAATTGGCCACTTGCTGCAGCGACATGCGCGCCTGGTCGAGCTGGCTGAGCAGGGCGTTGACCCGGCGCAGGTCGTGTTCCTTGTGTTGCAGTTTTTTATCGGCGAGTGCGGCGCTGATTGCACTGCCGAGAATCAGCAAGGTGATCAGGGCCACGGTCAGGCCCAATTGCAGGTGGCTGGTTTCCGCGGTCAGTGTCGGCGTGCTGGCCTCAGGCAAAATCAGCTTGAGTGCGGCCATCCCGGTGAAATGCATGCTGAAAATGCCGGCGCCGAGAATCAGCGCGGCGCTGTATTTGAGTACCTGATGAAGTAAACCGCTGCCTTCGCGCAGATAGCCTGCCACCCACAGAGCGGCGAAACTGGCGCCGATGGCGATCACCACCGATAGGGCAAACAGTCCAGGATCGTAGTACGCGGTGGCGGCTGATTGCATCGCCGCCATGCCGACGTAATGCATGCCGGCAATGCCCAGACCGATGACGATCGCGGTTTTCAGGTAGAGCACCAGACTGGGCTGGGATTCGCTCAGGGTGTGCATGGCCAGCCACGAGGCGAGCAGGGCGATCAGCAGGGAAAACAGGGTGATGGGCAGGTCGTACTGGATGTCGATCGGTGCCTGAAACGCAAGCATGCCGATGAAGTGCATGGCCCAGATGCCGCCGGCCAGGCAGGTCGCGCCGATCCAGCGCCATAGTCGCTGTGAGCGCGGGTCTTCCGCGTGACCGACGCGTTCGGCCATGTCGAGGGTGGCAAAACTGGCGGCGCACGCGACCAGATAGGCCACCAGCACCAGCAGCGGGTTATGGGTGCAATTAAGAATGACCTGCCCGCTCTCCGGCAGCTCGGTAACAAACTGCAAACCAAGCCACTCCATAGCATGCCCCGTCTCTGAGTCGTCCTTACTGCGCGGCTAGCGCAGGCGAATGACTGGAGTATAGAGGCGGTTTTCGCAGAGCAAGTGGTAGTGGCACATTGGCGCTAATGATTTCGGCATTAGCGTCATAGCGATTGGCGCTAAAGGCTTAGGCGATCTGTTCGAAAGGGATTTGCGCCCAGTCCGGTTGCAGCGGCGGCAGGCCAAAACGTGCGCGCGCCTTGTCGCAATCGACGTTCTGCTCGCCGTGTTCCCACGACGATTCGAACTCGCGGCAGGGGCTGGAGCGCAATTCATAAATCGAGCACTTCACTTCGCTACCGACTTCGCCTTCCAGCGCCGTGCAGCGTGGCGATTTGCAGTCGGTACCGTTCATCGCCACCCGGCTCGGGCTGATCTGCGTGACCAGTTCATCGGGCACGGTGCCGCCGGAGGAAGCGCACTCACCCCAGAAAAAAGACACACGGAAATGGGAACAACAGGCACCGCAATTCAGACACGGACTGACTTCGGACATGGACGGGGGTATCAAAGGGATTGATCGGGAGATCCGGACGGATCCGGCGGCTATTCTAGGCTTCGCCACGGCGTTGGGAAGGGGGGCGTGAAACTATTTTTTTGTGGCAAGGTTTTGCCGCAAAAGCCCCGGTTTTCGGGGGATTCAAGCGTTATCAAGGGCTTACGTTTCGTTACAGTGCCATGGCCCGATATCAGGCAGACGAATGATCACAGACAGCCTCGGTCTGGCTGACTAGATTGCAGGTTCCGGGCTCGGATGCGTTGGCAGTGAAGCCCTATAACAATAAAGAGACGGACCCATGCAGAACTCGACCCAAGCGGCGAATGCCTGGCGCATTCTGTTCCTGCTGTTCCTTGCCAACCTGTTCAACTTCTTCGACCGCACCATTCCGGCGATCATCATCGAGCCAATCCGCATGGAATGGCACCTCAGCGACTTTCAACTGGGCATCGTCGGTACCGCATTCACCCTTGTTTACGCGATTGCCGGCCTGCCGTTGGGGCGCATGGCCGACACCGGCTCACGGCGCAAACTGATGGGCTGGGGCCTGGCGACGTGGAGCGCGCTGACCGCAGTCAACGGGCTGGTCGGCAGCTTCTGGAGCTTTTTGATCGTGCGCATGGGCATCGGCATCGGTGAGGCCAGTTATGCGCCGGCAGCCAACTCGCTGATCGGTGACCTGTTCCCGGCGCACCGTCGGGCGCGGGCGATGGGCATTTTCATGCTCGGTCTGCCGCTGGGCTTGTTGCTGGCGTTTTTCACCATCGGCTGGATGGTCAAGGCATTCGACAGCTGGCGCGCGCCGTTCTTTATTGCGGCGGTGCCGGGTCTGATCCTGGCGATCTTCATGTTCTTCATTAAAGAGCCGAAGCGCGGCGCGGCGGAAACCGTGCAGGTTTCGCAGGAACGCGTCGACAAGCCGATCCGGCGGATTCTGGCCGTGCCGACCTTTCTCTGGCTGGTGATGGCGGGGTTGTGCTTCAACTTCGCGACCTATGCCTGTAACTCGTTTCTGGTGCCGATGCTGCAGCGTTATTTCCTCATGCCGCTGCAGGAAGCGGCCGTGGCGACTGGCGTGATCGTCGGCGTGACCGGACTGATCGGTTTGACGCTGGGCGGCTGGATTGCGGACAAGATTCACCAGCGCGTGGCCAACGGGCGGTTGTTGTTCGCGGCGTTCAGTCTGATTATTTCGACCCTGTGCACGGCGTGGGCCCTGCATTCCGGGCGCATCGAGATTGGTGTGTTTGTCGCGGTATTCAGTGTCGGCTGGCTGTTTGCCTACAACTTCTACACCTGCGTTTACACGGCGATTCAAGACGTGGTCGAACCGCGTCTGCGGGCGACGGCGATGGCGTTGTTCTTTGCCGGGTTGTATCTGCTGGGCGGTGGCTTGGGGCCGGTGGTGGTCGGTGGGTTGTCCGATCACTTTGCGCACACGGCGATGCTGGCGGCGGGGGCTGAGCAGATGACCGAGGCGTTCAAGGCAGTCGGGCTGCATGACGCGATGTATCTGATTCCGGTGGCGCTGTTTCTGACGATGGTGTTTCTGTTTCTCGCGGCGCGGTGTTTTGTGCGCGATGCGCAGCGGATGAAGGAAGGTTTGGTTGCGGTGGTTGAGCCAGAGGTTGTGGCGGCGACTGCTTAAGATCAAAAGATCGCAGCCTTCGGCAGCTCCTACTTGGGAATGCGGTTCCTGTAGGAGCTGCCGAAGGCTGCGATCTTTGCTTGATCGTTCCCACGCTCTGCGTGGGAATGCAGCCCGGGACGCTCTGCGTCCCTTTCCAGAGCTGGAACGCTGAGCGTCCCTTGAGGCATTCCCACGCGGAACGTGGGAACGATCGGCCCGCATCGCTGCGGGCCTTGTTGTTTCAGCAGGGGAAGAGGGGGGGTTAACCCGCCACCAACACCCGAATCGCTTCCAGGCGCAACGCCGCTTTGTCCAGCATCGCCAGACCTTGCTCGCGCTGTTCACGCAATGCCACCAGTTCGCTGTCACGTACGGTCGGGTTGACCGCTTGCAACGCGGTCAGGCGCGCCAGTTCTTCGTCGGTGTCGGCCGCCAGACGGCGACGGGCCTCGGCCACGCGCTCGGCGTGACGCGGGGTGATCTTGTCTTCACCGGCGTTGATCCGTGGCGTCAGTTGATCGCGCTGGGCCTGGATGAACTTGTTGGCGCTGGCGCGCGGCACGCTTTCCAGCTGATCGTTCAGGGTTTCAAACGAGACGCGTGGCGACAGATCGTTGCCATTGGCATCGAGCAGGCAGCGCAGGGCGGCCGGCGGCAGGTAACGGCCCAACTGCAGCGCGCGCGGAGCCACCACTTCGCTGACGTAGAGCAATTCCAGCAACACAGTGCCCGGCTTCAGCGCCTTGTTTTTGATCAGCGCGACGGCGGTGTTGCCCATCGAACCGGACAGCACCAGATCCATGCCGCCCTGCACCATCGGGTGTTCCCAGGTGATGAACTGCATGTCTTCGCGCGACAGCGCCTGGTTACGGTCGTAAGTGATGGTCACGCCTTCGTCGTCGCCCAGCGGGAAGCTGGCGTCGAGCATCTTCTCGCTCGGCTTGAGGATCAGGGCGTTTTCCGAATGGTCTTCGCTGTCGATGCCGAACGCGTCGAACAGGGTTTCCATGTAGATCGGCAGGGCGAACTGATCGTCTTGCTCAAGGATGTCCTCGACCAGCGCTTCACCTTCGCCGGCGCCACCGGAGTTGAGCTCCAGCAGACGATCGCGACCGGTGTGCAGCTCGGCTTCGAGACGTTCGCGCTCGCTGCGCGCTTCGTCAATCAGCGCTTGCCACTCGCTGTCGTCGGCTTCTTCGAGCAGCGGCAGCAGGCGCGGGCCGAACTGATGCTGCAAGGCGTTGCCGGTCGGGCAGGTGTTGAGGAACGCGTTCAGCGCTTCGTGGTACCACTGGAACAGGCGCTCTTGCGGGCTGGTTTCCAAGTACGGCACGTGCAGTTCGATGATGTGCTTCTGGCCGATCCGGTCGAGACGACCGATACGCTGCTCGAGCAGGTCCGGGTGCGACGGCAGATCGAACAGCACCAGGTGGTGAGCGAACTGGAAGTTGCGACCTTCACTGCCGATTTCCGAGCAGATCAGCACTTGCGCGCCGAACTCTTCATCGGCGAAGTACGCGGCGGCGCGGTCACGCTCAAGGATGTTCATGCCTTCGTGGAACACCGTGGCCGGGATGCCGGAACGCACGCGCAGGGCGTCTTCCAGATCCATCGCGGTTTCGGCGTGGGCGCAGATCACCAGCACTTTGGTGCGCTTGAGCATTTTCAGCTGATCGATCAGCCATTCGACGCGCGGGTCGAATTTCCACCAGCGCTCTTCTTCGCTGGCGTCCGGCTGCGCTTGGAAGCTGACTTCCGGGTACAGCTCGGCGTGATCGCCCAACGGCAGTTCGAGGTATTCGTCCGGGCACGGCAGCGGGTACGGATGCAGTTTGCGCTCCGGGAAACCCTGCACGGCGGCGCGGGTGTTACGAAACAGCACGCGGCCAGTGCCGTGGCGGTCAAGCAGTTTGCGCACGAGGCGGGCGCTGGCTTCGGTGTCGCCATCGTTGACCGCGGTCAGCAGGACTTCGCCTTCATTGCCGAGGAAACCCTGAATGGTTTTGTGCGCTTTGGCCGAGAGACGGCCCTTGTCGAGCAGTTCCTGAACGGCTTCGGCCACCGGGCGATAGTTGTCGCTCTCGGCACGGAACGCGGCCAGGTCGTGGAAACGGTTTGGATCGAGCAGGCGCAGACGGGCGAAGTGGCTGTCCTGACCAAGTTGTTCCGGAGTCGCGGTGAGCAGCAGCACGCCCGGGATGACTTCGGCGAGTTGCTCGACCAGCGAGTATTCGGCGCTGGCCTTTTCTTCGTGCCAGACCAAGTGGTGCGCTTCGTCGACCACCAGCAAATCCCAACCGGCGGCGAACAGAGCGTCCTGCGCCTTCTCGTCGTCGACCAGCCATTCCAGCGCGACCAGCGCCAGTTGGGTGTCTTCGAACGGGTTGGTGGCATCGCTTTCGATGAAGCGTTCTTCGTCGAACAGCGCGACCTGCAGGTTGAAGCGGCGGCGCATCTCCACCAGCCACTGGTGCTGGAGGTTTTCCGGGACGAGGATCAGCACGCGGTTGGCGCGGCCCGAGAGCAGTTGGCGATGGATCACCAGACCGGCTTCGATGGTTTTACCCAGACCCACTTCGTCCGCCAGCAATACGCGCGGCGCAATGCGGTCGGCGACTTCACGGGCGATGTGCAATTGGTGCGCGATCGGTTGCGCACGCACGCCACCCAGGCCCCAGAGCGAAGATTGCAGCTGGCGGCTGGTGTGTTCGAGGGTGTTGTAACGCAGCGAGAACCACGACAGCGGGTCGATCTGCCCGGCGAACAGACGGTCGCTGGCCAGACGGAACTGAATGAAGTTCGACAGCTGGGTTTCCGGCAGGGTAACGGCTTCGTTCTGCCCGTTGAGACCGTGATAAACCATCAGGCCGTCGACATCGTCGACTTGCTGCACGGTCATCTTCCAGCCTTCGAAGTGGGTAATGGTGTCACCCGGCGAGAATCGCACGCGGGTGAGGGGCGCATTCCGTAGCGCGTACTGGCGGGTTTCGCCAGTGGCCGGGTAGAGCACGGTCAACAAGCGGCCGTCCTGTGCCAGAACGGTGCCTAAACCCAGCTCGGCTTCGCTGTCACTGATCCAGCGTTGCCCCGGTTGATACTGCTGCGCCATGCTGCCTGACTCCCACCTTGAAAAAGCGGGCTATCTTAACGGAATGAGGGCTTCAGGGCCAAAGATTACTGGCGTAGGAGCTGCCGAAGGTTGCGATCTTTTGATCTTGGGGAACACTTGAGTTCTGCGCTGTCCGATGAAAGATCGCAGCCTGCGGCAGCTCCTACAGGTGCCAAGTGCGTCACAGAATTGCGACGGGTGGCTCAAGGCGTGTTTGTCTTAGCCGATAGCCTGCTGACAGGAGAACCCCCATATGTTGCCACCGATGCTCCCCCTGAGCGCTGTGCCGATCACTTCGCAGCAGGATCCGATCCGCCAGCGGCCGGATATTCCGCCGGTGGTGCCGGTGCAGGAAAGCTCCAACGAAAGTACGATCGATCTGCAAAAACGTGATCCGGAAGAGGATCGACTGCTGGCGCGCGACGAACAGCGCCGTCAGCAGGAGCGTGATCGCCGCCGTCGCGAGGCCGACGAAGACCCGGAAGAGCATCTGGCTGTGCCGGGTACGGCGCTCAACGCCGACAATACCGTGCCGGTGGTGCCGCTGATTGAAGATCAGCCGCGTCAGGGCTTGTGGGTCGATATCGAGATTTGAGCGGCTCTGGCTAGATGACTGGTTTGATCGTGTTTGGCTGGGTGGCTGGTCAGCGCTGGCGGCAGGCGGCATTATTGGCGCAGTCCTGCCGGTGATGTGGCAGTTGTGATTCTTTGAAGCGATGTTCTGAACGCCATGAGCCAAGACGACAAACTGATCGACCTCAGCACTGAACGCGCCAAGCGGGTGCATGACATTAAAGAGAAGCGGCTGAACGAAGTGCGTCAGGCGTTTGAGCAGGCGATGCCGTTGGGCAAGCCGAAGAAAAAGTCGAAGAACAAGCCGAAAAAGCGTTGATCTCCCCCCTGCATCTGTTGATGAAGGTCAGTTATTTCCCCTCCTTTATCTCCCTTCGTTGCGGTTATTGATCCCGGTCAATTTGTGCGCCTGTGTGTTTGGTAATTTAGTCCCATCGCAGCAAAGCAGGGGCCAGGAGGCCAGTCATGTTTTTCGATAACGTGGTGTTTGCCGGGGTTCTGACTGTAGGGCTGATGGTTCTGTTTTTTGCAGGGTTTGGATTTTTTATCTGGAAGGATGCGCATAAGCGTAAGAAGTGATTCTTCTGGATTGATGGGCACGCAAGGCATTTTGGGGCGACTTCGGTTGCCCCTTTTTTTTTGCCTTGGCGGCCTTGGCGGCCTTTGGGCCGACCAGGCTGGGGGGTGTTTTGTGAATATCCGTTGCTGCGGTAACGGCTGCTTAGGGTTTCGCCCTTACGGCGAGTCACCTTTTCCAAACGCCGAAAAGGTAACCGAAAAGGCTTTGCCCTGACGTTCGGCCCTCGCTAGGGCTCGGGTTCCTTCGCTCCGGGATCGATCCGGGGGCAGCGCCTACGGTTTGCTTCGCTGCACCTCCTCTCGCTGTGTTTGGCTGCGCCAAACGGGCGCTGCGCTCCCACCCCCGGATCAATCCCTCCACTCAGCCTGCCGACGGGCTCCGAGATCAAGATCAAGATCAAGAGCAGGCGAGCTGACACTCGGCCTATTGAGTGGTGTGGAGCGGGGCGCGCTTGGCTTTAGTTTTTGTGGTGTTTTTGCCCCTCACCCCAGCCCTCTCCCGAGGGAGAGGGAGCCGATTTGTGTTGCTTTCAAATCTCGAGTTCGGCTCGAACATTCAGGTCGATGCAGCTCTCGCAAACAACCCGGTCAGTCCCCTCTCCCTCAGGGAGAGGGCTAGGGTGAGGGGCTCTTGATCTTGATCTGGCTTTTGACGTGGCTTTTGATCTCAAGCCCCTTCGGCAGGCCGAGCGTAGGTGTCCATCCGGGGATCAGGCGCGTAGCGCCGTGCGGCGTAGCCGCACACATCGAGAGGAGGTGCAGCGAAGCAAACCGTAGGCGATGTCCCCGGATGGAC
>NZ_JASCPK010000161.1:0-12934 GCF_029959385.1 Pseudomonas sp. PS01303 | reverse complement strand
AGCCTGCTCGCGAAAGCGGTGTGTCAGGTGAAAATTGTTTATCTGACACGACGCCTTCGCGAGCAGGCTCGCTCCCACAGGGGTGTTGCGTTGATTGGGTGATGGGTTGATCACCACGGATGGCTCTTGTTCGTTCAGCCGCCTGTGCCACCGCCCGCACCGCCAGTCCCGCCGCCGGCCGAACCGGTGCCGCCGCCCGCGCCTGAGCCCGAACCGCTGGAACCGCCATTAGTACCGGTGCCCGAACCTGCGCCGTCGGATCCGTTGCCGCCAGAAGGCGCGCCCGGTGTGTTGTCCGGTGGCATGGTCGAGCCGCTGGTGGCGCCGGATTTGGTGCCAGTGGCGTCAGCGCCATCGTTGGCCGCGAAGCTGGCGGCCGAGGCCGTGGCAAGCAGGCCGGCGAGCAATAATGAAGTGAAAGTGCGCGTCTTCATGGTACGTCTCCAAAAAGGGGATTTACCTGATATTGGTCTGACGCGTTTGAGCGTTGGTGCCGGTCGGCTGACCAGCGGTCGATCGCGTGGCCAAGTGGCCTACTGTTCTTCTGGAATATTGGCTATTTGCCGAACCACGCGCCGGGACTAACGTAGTCACACATTCACTCGCCCCCCGGATACTCACCATGAAAGCTCGTACCGATTTCTACACCGCTTCCCCTGACGCCCTGAAAGCGATGATCGCCCTCGAAACCGCCGTGTCCAAACTGCCACTGGAAAAGACCCTGGTTGAACTGGTCAAGCTGCGCGCTTCGCAAATCAACGGCTGCGCCTTCTGCATCGACATGCACACCGCCGATGCCATCAAGGGCGGCGAAACCCCGCGTCGTCTGTTCGCCGTGACCGCATGGCGTGAAGCGCCGTTCTTCAGCGACCGCGAACGTGCCGCGCTGCTGTGGACTGAATCGCTGACCCAACTGAGCCTGACCCACGCACCGGATGAAGATTACGAAGTCGTCGCGGCGCAGTTCACCCCGAAAGAACTGGTCGACCTGACCGTGGCAATCAGCACCATCAACAGCTGGAATCGCCTGGCCGTCGGCTTCCGCAAAACCCCGCAAGCCTAAACCCCAACACAGCCCTTTGTAGGAGCAAAGCTTGCTCGCGAAAGCGGCTGCTCATTCAACCCTGATGTTGACTGTGACGACGATTTCGCGAGCAAGCTTTGCTCCTACAAGGGCTGCGGTGATGATCAATGCCCATCCGCACTCGGCGCGGCCGGTGGTTGTACCTTGCGCATCAAGGGCACCATCGCTGTGGCGATGACGAAGCAGACCATGATCATCAGAAAGGTGTCGCCGTAGGTTTGCGTTTGCGCCTCGCGGTACGTCAGCAACCACAACTGGCGCAGGCTGGCGGTGACGCCGACGTCACCGCTCTGGCCCAGCGTGGCGAAGTTGCCGCCGACCTGCGCCAGCCACTGATTCATCGCCTCATTGCTGCTGTTCAGATGCTCGGCCAACCGCGTGAAATGCAGGTTGGTACGGTCATTGAGGATGGTCGCGCACGCCGCAATCCCAATCGCTCCACCGAGATTGCGCATCAGGTTGAACAGGCCCGACGCATGCTTCAAGCGTGCTGGCGCCAACCCTCCCAAGGTCAATGTCACCGCCGGCGGCACTGCCAGTTGCTGAGCAATTCCGCGCAATGCTTGCGGCAGCATCAATTGCCCCGCGCCCCAGTCGTGGGTGATCGGGCTGAATTCCCACATCGACACCGCGAACAAGCCCAGGCCGACCATCATGATCCAGCGCAGATCGACGCGATTGGCGAGAAAGGCGTACAGCGGAATCGCCATGATCTGGAACACGCCGGTGGAGAAAACCGCCAGACCAATGTCCAGCGCGCTGTAGCCGCGCACCCGGCCGAGAAACAGCGGCGTCAGGTAAATCGTCGCGAACAGGCCGATGCCGGTGACAAAGGAAAAGAAGCAGCCGAGGGCGAAATTGCGATCCTTTAAGGCACGCAGATCAACGATCGGATTGGCCACGTGCAAGGTTCGGCCAATGAAGGCCAGTCCGGCTAGCCCGCTGATCCACGCCGTGGTCAGAATCGTCTGGTCGCTGAACCAGTTCCAGCGCGGGCCTTCTTCGAGGGTGTATTCGAGGCAGCCGAGAAACAGCGCGAGAAAGACCATGCTCAGATAGTCCGCGCCCTTGAGCAGCGACAATTCCGGTTGGTCGATTTTCACCAGCATTGGCACTGCCACGGCGACAAAAATCCCCGGCACCAGATTGATGTAGAACAGCCAGTGCCACGATGAAATATCGGTGATCCAGCCGCCAATCACCGGGCCCATGGTTGGCGCCAATGAGGCAACCGCGCCAATGGTGGCCGCTGCGATTACTCGCTGTTTGCCGGTGAAGAAAAAGAACGCGGTGGTGAACACCAGCGGAATCATCGAGCCGCCGAGAAACCCTTGCAGGGCGCGAAAAGCGATCATGCTCTGGATGTTCCAGGCGATGCCGCAGAGCAGACTGGCGAGGGTGAAACCGACTGCCGACGCGCAGAACAACCACCGCGTCGAGAACACGCGCGACAGCCAGCCCGATAAGGGAATCACGATGATTTCGGCGATCAAATAACTGGTCTGCACCCACGCGGTTTCATCGGTGCCGGCGGACAATCCACCGCCGATATCGCGCAACGACGCGGAGACGATCTGGATGTCGAGCAACGCGATAAACATGCCGATGCACATCGTCGCGAAGGCGAATACCTTGGTCGCGGTGGCCATGTCCGCCGCGTTGAACGGTTGCGCAGGGGCGGCGAGGGTGGCGGCGCTCATGGCGCGACGGCCACGGCGCTGGTTTCAGGCTGGGCGCGGGTGTCGACTTCTGCTGTCACTGACAGCCCCGGGCGCAGGTGGCCGAGCACGCCGTCCGCCGGGTCGAGGAGGATGCGCACCGGCACCCGCTGAACGATTTTGGTGAAGTTGCCGGTGGCGTTTTCCGGCGGCAACACGCTGAACTGCGAGCCGGTGGCGGGAGCGAGGCTGTCGAGACGACCGTGGAATTCCTGACCGGACAGCACATCGGCGCGGATGCTTACGCGTTGGCCGGGTTTCATCCGCGCCAATTGGTCTTCCTTGAAATTGGCATCGACCCACAAGCCGCTGGCCGGCACCACCGACAGTTGTTGCGAACCGGCCTGCGCATAAGCGCCAACCCGTGCGCGGCGGTTGCCGATCACGCCATCCACCGGCGCACGCAATTCGGTGTAGCCGAGATTCAACTGCGCCAGATCACGTTCGGCGCGAGCCTGCTGAAGGGCGGCGCGGGCCTGTTGTTTTTGCGTATCGATCACCGCGAGTTGGCGTTGCGCGGCGAGCAGTTCGGCTTGGGCGCGGGCGCTCAAGGCTTGCGCGGTTTTGAAGGTGGCGTCGGCGCGTTGCGCACTTTCGACCGACACGGCATTGGTCGTCACCAGGCGTTTGTAGCGGGCGTTGTCGTCACGCGAGCGCGCGGTTTCGGCGCCCGCCGCATCGATGCCGGCGCGGGCCTGGCCGATCACTGCTTGCTGCAATTGTTCAGTGGCGTCGAGGTTGGCCAGCAGCGCTTCTTCAGCGGCGACCGCGCCTTCGCTTTTCGCCAGATTGGCGCGGTAGTCGCGCGCGTCGAGACGGATCAGCACATCGCCGGCCTTGACGTGCTGGTTGTCGCTGACCAGCACTTCGTCGATGTAACCGGCGACTTTCGGCCCGATCACCGTGACGTCGCCTCCGATGTAGGCATCGTCGGTCTCTTCGAGAAAACGTCCAGCGCCCCACCAATGCACGGCGTAGACGCCGGCGAAAATCAGCACGAGTAAACCGACGCCCGCAAGCAGCACGCGTTTAAGCAGGGGAGGCTTGGCCTTCACCGCAACAGGTTCGAGGGTGGGCATGCTGGTCATAGCGGAATACCTGCGCAAATGGTTCGTTATTACGGCCGTAATATGACGCAGGTAATATTTGCTGGCAATTTATTTCGGATGCCGATCGTCAGTTGTTTATTTGAGCCAGTGTCCGGGTGTGCTGCCAGTCATTGATTTGAAGAAAGCGATAAACGCGCTGTCGCTGGCGAAACCCAGTTCGAACCCGCAATAACTGAGGCTGCGCCCGGTGGCGAGCAATTCCATGGCGCGCATCAACCGCCATTGCTGACGCCATTGTTGATAGCTCATGCCGGTTTCGCGCTGGAAGATCCGCCCGATCGTGCGGCTGCTGGCGCCGATCTGTTGTTCGAGCGTTTGCATCTCGGGGGGTAATCGTTCCGGCTTAGTCAGCAGCGGCGCCAGACGCTTGTCCCGAGGCAGCGGCAACAACATCGGTTGCTGCGCCGCTTCGGCGATTTCGCTCAGGCACAAACCGAGTAAATGGGCGAATTTGCCCTGTTGCCAATCGGTGTCGAAATCCGCTGTTGCGATCGGCTCCAGCACGGCGCGCAGCAATGGGCTGACTTCGATCACGCAGACATGCTGCGGCAGCTCGGCGCACAGTTCGGCAGTCAGGTAGATCGAACGGTAATCGACACTGTGCTGCATCACCGCGCGATGACTCACGCCCGGCGGAATCCACGCCGCCCGCGACGGTGGCAACAGACACAATTGCTGGGCCAGCGTAATGCGCGTGCAGCCCTGACGGGTAAACAGCAATTGCCCGCGCTGATGTTGATGCAGGCCGGAATCGTGATCACCCAGGGTTGCGGCGATGCCGATCACCGGCGCGCGGTAACTGTCAGCGTCAAACGTTGCGTGAGCATCGAGCCAGGCCATGGGTTGTCCGATTTTAGCGATAAGTTGGCAGGATTCGGATAATACGCCAGTCGCCGCTTCTTAAACTCCTCTGCGGTTTACTTGAGGAGACACGAAGTATGAACAACAGAAATCTGTTGCTGCTGGCGATCGCGCTGCTGATGTTTCCGCAGATCGCGCAAACCCTGTACAGCCCGGCGCTGGGCGATATCGGACGGGTGTTTGACGTCGGCCCCGAAGCGGCGGCGCAAACCTTGTCGGTGTATTTCCTCGCGTTTGCCGTGGGCGTGGTGGTGTGGGGCCGGTTGTGCGATCGCATCGGCCGGCGTCCGACGATGCTTGCAGGGCTGGCGATTTATGCATTGGCGACGGTGATCGGCTTGCGGGTTGGCAGTTTTACCGGGTTGTTAGCGGTTCAGGCGGTGGCGGCGTTTGGTGCGGCGGTCGGCTCGGTGGTGACGCAAACCGTATTGCGCGATCGCTTTAAGGGCACGGAACTCGCGCAGGTTTTTTCAATAATGGGCATCGCGCTGGCGGCCAGTCCGGCGATCGGTTTGTTCAGCGGTGCCAGTCTGGTGCAGGCCTTTGGTTATCGCGGTGTCCTCGGCGCTTTGCTAGTGCTTGCCGTGCTGCTCTTGCTGTGGAGTATGTACACCCTGCCGGAAACCCGGCCGGAGCAATTGCCACAGGTGAGTCTGTTTGAAACCCTTGGGCGCATGTTGCGAGACCTGGGTATCTGGCGTTCGGCGCTGTGGATTGCCTCCTTCAATGTCGCCCTGTTCAGCTACTACAGCCTCGCGCCGTTCCAGTTTCAGCGGCTGGGCTTGAGTGACACGTTGTTCGGCTACAGCGGCGTGATCCTCGCGCTGGGCTCGGGGTTTGGCGCGTGGTTCAACAAGCGTTTGTTAAAAGCCGGGGTCGCAGCGATGCAGTTGATTCGCCTCGCGGCTGTCAGCGGTTTGCTCGGTGGCATTGGCGTTTGGTGGTTGCAGGACAGCGCCGCGTTTGTGCTGCCGATGTTGCTGATCGTGCTGGCGTTCGGTATGGCGATCCCGAATATTCTGGGGATGGCGCTGGTCGATTATTCGGATCGATTGGGTACCGCCGGGGCGTTGTTGGGGCTGTTCTATTACCTGTTGATTGGCGCGGGGTTGATGCTTGCCGGTTGGTCTCAGGCGCTTGGCGAAACCTTGATCGTGTGCAGCGCCCTGGCGTTGCTCCTGACAATAAAGTCAGCCGCTAAATGATCACTTTGTAGGAGCTGCCGAAGGCTGCGATCTTTTGATCTTGTTTTTTTAAATACAAAGTCAAAAGATCGCAGCCTTCGGCAGCGCCTACAGGGGGAATGTACGCAGGCAACGGAATGAATTGCCGGGGTTAATAGGAAGCATTACTATTCACGCCCCTTTCCTCAGCACGCCGCCCATACCCCATGCGTCCCCGCAGACCCGGCTTTTTCGAGCATTACGAAGAGTTGATCGGCACCTGGACTCGTCGCCTGCGCAATCGCGCGCAGGCCGAGGATCTGGCGCACGACAC
Source organism: Pseudomonas sp. PS01303 (assembly GCF_029959385.1). Lineage (NCBI taxonomy): Bacteria > Pseudomonadati > Pseudomonadota > Gammaproteobacteria > Pseudomonadales > Pseudomonadaceae > Pseudomonas > Pseudomonas sp. PS01303. The sequence continues at coordinate 6,665 of NZ_JASCPK010000161.1, read as the reverse complement.
CTTTGTGCGGGTGCTCGAATCGGATTCGGCGACGGTGCAGCAGCCTCGGGCGTATTTGCATCAGACCGCACGCAATATCGCGGTCGACGGTTATCGGCGTGAGGATCGGCGGGGTGCCATGGAGTCGGAGGCGATCGATCACAGTGCGTCGTCGTCCGGCGACCCGGAGCATTACATGCATGCGATCCAGCTGGCCGACTCCATCGAGCGCGCGCTCAGTGAGCTGCCGGTCAATTGCCGGAAGATTTTCGTCTGGCAGAAGATCGAAGGCCTCACCCAGGCGGAAATCGCCGAACGCCTGGACCTGTCCAAGAACATGGTCGAAAAGTATATGATCCGCACCCTGCGGCATTTGCGTGATCGACTGGACGGGTTGCAGTCGTGATGGTGTGTGTCGTTGAAAAGATCGCAGCCTTCGGCAGCTTCTACAGGGGGCTGTGTGTCTTTATATTCCCGGCCGGACAGGACATTCCATGATGGATACTCGTGATTGCGCGTGCGGGCAAACAACGGTGCGCGATGATGCGGCTCGCTGGTTTGTGCGTTTGCAGGAGCCGGTGGTCAGTGCCGACGAGCAGCAGCGCTTCGACGCCTGGCTGAATGAGCATCCGCAGCACCGTGACGAATTCCAGTTGCTTCAAGGCCTGTGGACGGCCGCTGATTTACTGCCGGCGCCACGCCTCAAAGCCTTGGTTGAAACTCCACCGACGCGCCGCGAACGACGTCCGTTGTTGCGTTATGCCGTGGCCGCGAGTGTGGTGGCAGTGGCGCTCGGCCTCGGTCTATTCAGCGGTTTGAATCATCCGGGCGGTTACCGCGCCGAATTCAGCACCGTGTTGGGCGAGCGCAAACACGTAGCGCTGCCGGACGGTTCGGTGATCGATCTGAACAGCCGTAGCCGCTTGCAGGTGCGCTTCGAAAAAGATCGTCGATTGATCGAATTGAGCGAAGGCGAGGCGATGTTCAGCGTTGAGCACGACACCTCGCGACCGTTCGTGGTCGAGGCCGGCAGCGGCAAGGTCACGGTCACCGGCACCCGTTTCGATGTGCGCCGCGACGTCACGCAAACCCGCGTGGCGGTGGAGCAGGGCACGGTGAAAGTGCAGGGCCACAATGCGCCGGACAACGACTTCATCAGCCTGACCGCAGGCCTCGGTACCTACGTCGATGCCCAAGGCAAAGTCGCTGCCGCCTATGCGGTCAACCCCGCAGAACTCACCGCTTGGCGCAGCGGCAAACTGGTGTTCAACAACGCCAGCCTCAGCGAAGTGGCGGCGGAAGTATCGCGTTATCGCGAGAAGCCGCTGACCGTCAGCAACCCTGCGGTGGCCAGTCTGCGCCTGACCAGCGTGTTCAAATCCGACAACACCGAAGCCTTGCTCAAAGCCTTGCCGAGCATCCTGCCAGTGGCCGTTCGCACCCATGCGGATGGCAGTCAGGAAATAATTTCAAAATAAAATTCAGGTTTTTTTCGAGTTCATCGTCTTCCTGTTCAACTGCAACTGGTTTGCATTAACAGCCGCACACTCTTGCGATCCACAGGACTACGTTCGACGTGAAAACCACCACTGCCCACAATAAAAAATCCCCTTGGTTGCCGCTGGCCCTCGCGCTCGCGGTCAACGCTGCGATGCCGCTGGCGTTTGCCGGTGAAGCGATTCATATCCGCGCCCAGCCATTGGGTCAGGCGCTGAGCGAACTGGGCCAGCAAACCTCGCTGCAAGTGTTTTTCAGCCCTGATCTGGTCGCCGGCAAACAAGCCCCGGCCGTCGATGGCGACATCTCCCCGGAGCAGGCGCTGCGTCAGTTGCTGCAAGGCAGCGGTCTGGATTATCAGATCAACGAAGGCTCGGTAACGCTGTCGCCCGCTGCGACTTCCGCTGCGACCAACGGCCCGCTCGAACTGGGCGTGACCGACATCAAAGTAGTCGGCGACTGGCTCGGTGATGCCGACGCCGCCGTGGTGCAAAACCACCCCGGCGCACGCACGGTGATTCGCCGCGAAGCCATGGTCGAGCAAGGTGCGATGAACGTCAGCGACGTGCTCAAGCGTGTGCCGGGCGTGCAGGTGCAGGATTCCAACGGCACCGGCGGCAGCGATATTTCGTTGAACGTTGGCGTGCGTGGTCTGACGTCGCGCCTGTCGCCGCGCTCCACGGTGTTGATCGACGGTGTGCCGGCGGCGTTTGCGCCGTATGGCCAACCACAACTGTCGATGGCACCGATTTCCTCGGGCAACCTCGACAGCATCGACGTCGTCCGTGGTGCCGGTTCGGTGCGTTACGGGCCGCAAAACGTCGGCGGCGTGATCAACTTCGTTACCCGCGCGATCCCGGAAAAAGCCACCGGTGAAATCGGTACCACCCTGGAAACCACCCAGTACGGCGGCTGGAAACACATCGACACCGCGTTCCTCGGCGGCACCGCCGACAACGGCATGGGCGTGGCGTTGTTGTATTCCGGCGTCAATGGCAACGGTTACCGCGAGCGCAACAACGGCAACGACATCGACGACGTGCTGCTCAAGACTCACTGGGCGCCGACCGATCAGGACGACTTCAGCCTCAACTTTCACTACTACGACGCCAGCGCCGACATGCCCGGCGGTCTGACGCAAAAGCAGTACGACGACAAACCCTATGACTCGGTGCGCGATTACGACCAATTCAGTGGTCGCCGCAAAGACGTGTCGTTCAAGTGGATTCGTCAGATCGACGAACGCACCCAAGCCGAAGTGCTGACCTATTACACCGACAGTTTTCGCGGCAGCACCATCGCCGCCCGCGATCAGAAAACCCTCAGTTCGTACCCGCGTTCCTACTACACGCTGGGCATCGAACCACGGGTATCGCGGGTCTTCGATGTCGGCCCGACCAGCCAGGAAGTCAGCGTCGGTTATCGCTATTTGAAAGAAGCGATGCACGAGCAGTCGAGTCGTCTGGCGTTGGTCAACAATCAGCCTGTCGTAACGCCGACGTCTGACGGTCATGTGTTCCAGGATCGCACCGGCGGCACCGAGGCCAACTCGGTCTACGTCGATAACAAAATCGACGTCGGCAACTGGACGATCACGCCCGGCATTCGCTTCGAACACATCAGCACTGACTGGCATGATCGCGCCGTGCTCGACACCGCTGGCAAACGCGTGCCGGAGAAAAACCGCAGCATCGAAAGCAACGAACCGCTGCCGGCGCTGAGCGTGATGTATCACCTGTCGGACGCGTGGAAACTGTTCGCCAACTACGAAACGTCGTTTGGCAGCCTGCAGTATTTTCAGCTGGGGCAGGGCGGTTCGGGTGACCAGACCGCCAACGGTCTGGAGCCGGAAAAGGCCAAGACCTACGAAATCGGCACGCGCTACAACGATGACGTGTGGGGCGGTGAAGTGACGCTGTTCTACATCGACTTCGATGACGAACTGCAATACATCAGCAACGATGTCGGCTGGACGAATCTCGGTGCGACAAAACACCAGGGCCTTGAAGCGTCGGTGCATTACGACATGGCGGCGCTGGATCCGCGCCTTGATGGCCTGACTGCCAACGCTGGTTTTACTTACACCCGCGCGACTTATGAAGGTGAAATTCCGGGCTTCAAGGGCCGTGATCTGCCGTTCTATTCGCGTCAGGTGGCGACGGTGGGTTTGCGTTACGACATCAACCGCTGGACGTACAACATCGACGGCTTTGCCCAGTCGAAACAGCGTTCGCCGGGTACCGGTGTCAACGCCGATGGCAGCTTCAACGGCAACTACATCACCGAGGGCACGGCGGACGGGCAGTACGGCGACATTCCGGGTTACGTGACCTGGAACGTGCGTGGCGGCTATGACTTCGGGCCGCAGGTGTCGAATTTGAAGTTGGGCGCGGGGGTGAAGAACGTTTTCGACAAGCAGTATTTCACCCGCTCCAGCGATAACAATTCGGGGATGTATGTGGGCGCGCCAAGGACGTTCTTTGTGCAGGCCAGCGTTGGTTTTTAACTGATCGTTCCCACGCTCCGCGTGGGAATGCAGCCAGGGACGCTCTGCGTCCAAAAGCGGACGCGGAACGTCCATTGAGGCATTCCCACGCAGAGCGTGGGAACGATCTCATGTAGGAGCTGCCGCAGGCTGCGATCTTTTGCTTCAGACTTTCAAGACTTTCCCGCCAATCGCGACGGCAACCAACAGCACCGCCATCAGCCCAAAGGCAAAGCTCAAACTGCTGGCATGCGCGACAAAGCCAATCACCGCCGGCCCCGCCAAAATCCCCGCATAGCCCAACGTGGTAATCGCCGGCACCGCGATGCTTTCCGGCATCACCGTCTGTTTGCCCACCGCCGTGTACAGCACCGGCACGATGTTCGAGCAACCGGCGCCGACCAGCGCATACCCGACCAATGCCGCTTCCCAGCTCGGTGCGAACGTCGCCAGAAACAAACCGCCCGCCGCCAACAAACCGCCAAATAGAATGATCCGCGTGGCGCCGACGATCCGCACAATCCGGTCACCCATCAAGCGTCCCGCCGTCATGGTCAACGCAAACGCTGCATAACCCAATCCGGCATAGGCCGTGTCGATCCCGCGTTCCTGCGCCAGGAACACCGCGCTCCAGTCCAGCGCCGCGCCTTCGGTGAGGAAGACGATGAAACACATCCCGCCGATAAACAGCACGATGCCGTGGGGGATGGCGAATGCCGGGCCCGAGCTTTCACTGCCGTAAGGCAGCATGTGCGGCACGCATTTGCACAGCGCGGCGATCAACACCACGACCACCACCAGCATCGCGGCGAGCGGCGTCAGGCCGAGGCCGAGCAGGGCGCTGACGCCCGCCGCACCGACGATCCCGCCGAGGCTGAACAAGCCGTGAAAGCCCGACATCATGTTCTTGCCGCTGGCACGTTCGACGATCACCGCTTGCAGATTGACCGTCGAATCCACCGTGCCGAGTCCGGCGCCGAACATGAACAACGTGGCAACCAGCGCAGGGATCGATGAGACCGTCGCCAGCAACGGCAACGCTGCACAGATCAACAACGTGCCGCCCGTGGCCACGCGCCGGCAGCCGAAGCGTGTGGCGAGAATCCCCGCCAGCGGCATTGCCAGAATCGAGCCGACGCCCAGACACAACAACAGCAAACCCAACGTGCCCTCATCGAGCCCGGCGCGCGCCTTGGCGTACGGCACCAACGGCGCCCACGCCGCGATGCCGAGCCCGGCGATGAAAAAGGCGATTCGCGTGGACATCTGTTGCAGGCGTCCGGGGACGAAGGTGGCTTGGGCGTTGAGGCTGGTCATATCGATCCTTGGCAAAAAACTTCGCGTCCCCGAAGGACAGTGATACGGCGTCGAGGTTCGATCGCCCGTCATTCGAGGAAGTACAGACGACATCCTACCTTCTCCTGTAGGAGCTGCGGCACGCTGCGATCTTTTGATCTTTGTTTTCAAGATCAGAATCAAAAGATCGCAGCGTTCCGCAGCTCCTACAGGGGAATGCGGTTTACAGTTGGTTTTTTCGGTTGCGGGGATTACGAGTGATGACGCAGTTTTATGATGCGCGGGGCAATATCTACGGTGTGGTTTCGCCGCAAGCCTTGCGCGAGGCGGGCATTGATCTGCCTGCCAGCGCTGCCGAATGCACATCCTTGCGCCAGTCCTGGACTGAGGCCGCTATCAAACGCTGCTGCGACTGGCCCGATGGCCAGCGCCCAGCCAACAGCAAATCCCACCGCAGCGACGGCCTGCTGATCGGCCCGTTCCAGACCTCGCCGCCGTTCGATGTGCTGATCGTCAACACCGACGGCACCCTCGCCGAGCGCAGTGGCAACGGTTTGACGATTTTCTCCAAAGCGCTGACCGAGCACGGATTGCTGCCGAAGGAGGGCGCGTTGTTGCGCGTTCATCACGACAAAGGTGACGCGGTGGAAACGTCGGTGAAACCTGCCGAAGTCGAAGGTGTGCGAGGCTTCTGGCTCGATCTCGGTCAAGCGGATTTTGGGCCGTGCGCGGTGGGTGCGCAGAACGTTGAAAGTGTTGATTTCAATAGCCGGGAGGTCAGCAGAATTCAGCCATTGGCAGCACTTGATCCGACCTGGGAGCACAGCCAATTTGTGCGCATCGGCAATCCACATTGCGTGACGCTGCTTGGCGACAAGTCGGCGTTGCCGAGTAACGAGCAGATGCGTGAGTCGCCACTGAATGAAGGCCTGACACAGATCGCCTACGCCATGCCGAGCGGCGCTGGCGACCCGTGTCCGGCGGGCATCAATCTGCAATGGGCGGCACGCGATTCCGAGCAACGCATCGTCGCGCGAGTCTTCGAACGTGGCGAAGGGCCGACGGCGTCATCAGGCACCAGTGCCAGTGCGGTGGCGTGTGCGGCATGGCGGGTGGGTTGGGTTGAAGCGGGTGAAGTGCAGGTGGTCATGCCCGGCGGCACGGCACCCATTTTGCTGGAAGCAATCGACGGCGAGCAGGTGCGCGTCAGATTGTTTGGTACGGCGCGGTTGATCGGCTGAACTCGAAACCGCCATCGCTGGCAAGCCAAACTCCCACAGGGTTTTGTGCTGAACACATTATTTGTGTGCACCTCTGAACCATTGTAGGAGTGAGCCTGCTCGCGATTGCGGTGAGTCAGGCAACATATGATTTGAATGGTAGTCCGCTATCGCGAGCAGGCTCACAC
>NZ_JASCPK010000160.1:0-13003 GCF_029959385.1 Pseudomonas sp. PS01303 | reverse complement strand
GCCGAAGGCTGCGATCTTTTGATCTTGTTTCAAGGATCAGGATCAAAAGATCGCAGCCTTCGGCAGCTCCTACAGGGGATCATCAATGGTTTGGAGTTTTTTGGTATGGGCCCATGGCTCGATAGCGTGACCGGTTGGCTGGCGGCCAATCCGCAGTGGCTGGCCGTAGCGGTGTTCATTGTTGCCTGCGTGGAATGCCTGGCGATTGCCGGATTGATCGTGCCCGGCACGGTGTTGTTGTTTGCCGTGGCCGTGTTGGCCGGCAGCGGTGCGCTGTCGTTGAGCGAAACCTTGCTGCTGGGTTTCCTCGGCGGGATTCTCGGCGATGCGATTTCGTATTTCCTCGGTCGCCACTTCCACCAGAACATCCGCCGTCTGCCGGGCTTGCGCCATCACCCGGAATGGATGGCCGGCGCAGAAAGCTATTTCCAGCGTTACGGCATCGCCAGTTTGCTGGTCGGTCGTTTTATCGGCCCGTTGCGACCAATGCTGCCAATGGTCGCCGGCATGTGCGACATGCCGTTCCCGCGTTTTGCCGCTGTCAGCCTGCTGGCCGCCGCCGGCTGGAGCGTCGCCTATCTGCTGCCAGGCTGGGCCACTGGCGCGGCGATTCGTCTGCCGCTGCCGGAAGGTTTCTGGCTACAGGCCGGGATTGTCGCCGCGAGCATTGCGGTCATGGTCGGCCTCAGCGTCAACAGCAGCCTGCGCCGCCATCGTCGCGCGACGATCTGGATCAGCAGCATGAGCCTGTTGATCCTGATCGGCCTGTTCATCGGTTACCCGTACCTGACGGCGCTCGACCAAGGCGTGATGACGTTGGTGCAGGAACATCGCCAGCCGCTGCTCGATGAGATCGCGGTGACGTTCACCCTGATCGGCGAATTCCGCAACATGCTGATGTTCAGCGCCCTGCTCACCGGCCTGCTGCTGCTGTGCCGGCAATGGCGCCAAGCAATCTTCGCCGGCGGCGTGTTGCTCTGCACAGCGATGCTCAATACCGGCACCAAGATGTTTTTTGCCCGGGTGCGTCCGGAAGTACTGAGTGATCCGCTGACCAGTTACAGCATGCCGAGCGGCCACGCGTCGGGGTCTTTCGCGCTGTTTCTGGTGCTCGCGGTGTTGGCTGGTCGCGGCCAACCGCCACGCATGCGCCTGACCTGGCTCTTTGTCGGTTGCATTCCGGCTCTGTCGATTGCCTTGTCGCGGGTGTATCTGGGGGCGCATTGGCCGACGGACATTCTCGCCGGCGCGATGCTCGCGGCGTGCGTGTGTGCGGCGGGGTTGTGGTTGAGCCAGCGCAAAGAGCCGCTGAATGCCATGCCGTTCAAGGTCTGGTGGCTGGTTCTGCCGGCGTTGCTGGTGTTGTTCAGTTTGTTTGTGTTTAGGCATTTGCCGAACACGATGTTGCGTTACGCGTATTGAAGATCAAAAGATCGCAGCCTTCGGCAGCTCCTACATGGGATTTCATTTCACGCCCGATACATCGCGCGCATGTGGAATCAAACCGTGTAGGAGCTGCCGCAGGCTGCGATCTTTTGCGATGGGTCAGGCAAACAACTCGCCCTGCAATTCATCAAGCAGCGCCTGGATCGCATCCAGTCGCTGCTGCGGATCGTCGAGTTGCAGCAGATCGATCTTGTCTTCTTCGGCGAACGGCAGCAGATACGCCAACTGATTGGCCAACGACTGCTGACCGAGCGCGTCAGTGCCCATGTTCAGCGCTTCGACCATCGGGTGTTCGGCCAGCGCTTTGAGCAGCGCGACCAGATCGGCGTCCTCGTCCTGCAGCGGTTGCTCGGGTTCATCGTCGAGCCATTCGACGTCGGCAAGAATCAACTGATCGCGCTGCACTTCAGTGCGCAACACGTTGAAACGCCGCCCGCCCTGCACGCGAATCCCCAGCAAACCGTTGTCCTGCTGCTGGAAATCGGTAATGCGCGCCTCGCAGCCGACCAGCGCATAGCCCTCCGGCGCCAGCCCGACTTCGCTGCCCTGCAGAATGCACACCACACCGAAACCACCGCCCTGTTTCATGCAGCGGCCGATCATGTCCAGGTAGCGCGCTTCGAAGATCTGCAAGTCGAGATTGCAACCAGGAAACAGCACTGTGTTCAGCGGGAAAAGCGGCAGACTCATAGACATTTCCTTACACCACCATCGACACCGCCAACGGCAGGAACACCGCCGTGGCCACGCCCATCAGACTCATCGCCAGCGCCGCAAACGCGCCGCACTCATCACTTTCCTGCAACGCCACCGAGGTGCCGACCGCGTGGGCGGTCATGCCCAGCGCCATGCCGCGCGCTTCGGGGCTGTGTACACCCAGACGGGTCAACAGCGCCGGGCCGAAGATCGCGCCGATCACCCCGGTGATCAACACAAACACCGCCGCCAGCGCCGCGACGCCGCCGATCTGTTCGGCGACCAGCATGGCGATCGGCGAGGTCACCGACTTCGGCGCCATGGTCATCAAGATCATGTGCTCGGCGCCGAACCACCAGCCCAACAGCACGCCCATCCCGGTAGCGACCACCCCGCCTATCACCAGCGTAGTAAAAATCGGCCAGAACAATTGGCGAATGCGCCGCAGGTTGAGATACAGCGGCACCGCCAGTGCCACGGTCGCCGGGCCGAGCAGAATGCTGAGGATCTCGGTGCTCTTGCGGTATTCGGCGTAGGTCAGGCCGCAGCCGAGCAATACGCCGATCACCAACAGCATGGAGACCAGCACCGGTTGCAGAAAGATCCAGCGGGTTTTCTCGAACGCCGCCAACACCAGTTGATAGGCGCCGAGGGTGATGCCGATGCCGAACAATGGATGATGGATGACCGAGGCCCAGGCACCTTGCCAATCGAAGAGCATCAGGACTCCTCCGACGGCGGCGCGTGACGCTTGACCATGCGCTGCATCAGCACACCGGCGAAGGCCATCGACAAGACCAGCGACAACACCAGCGCACCGGCGATTGCCCAAAAATCAGCGGCAATGTCGCTCGCATACACCATCACGCCCACCGCTGGCGGCACCAGCAGCAATGGCAGATAACGCAGCAGACTGCCGGCCGCGAGGTTCAGCGGTTCGCCGACTTCACCGCGAATGATCAGGAAGATCAGCAACAGCAGCAGGCCGATAATCGGCCCCGGCAGCACCGGCAACAGCAAATGATTGAGTGCCGTGCCGAGCAGTTGAAACAGCACCAGCATGGTCAGGCCACGTAACAACATCCGACTTCTCTCCCCGTCTCTCTCCCGTTCATCGCCGGCATTATAAGCACGCCTGCGCTATGGATCGGCATTCGCCAAAAGCATGGTCAGTTGACCGCAGCAAATTGCCATGTTGATCTACAGTGGTTCGCAGGGCGGTCAAATCCCCCACCTGAAAAACTATAAAACCGATGAACCCAAGGAGAGTCTCAATGCCCTATGTTCCAGTTGCAGAGCTCAAAGATTATGTCGGCAAGGAACTCGGACGTTCCGAATGGCTCACCATCGATCAGGAGCGCATCAACCTGTTCGCCGAAGCCACCGGGGATTTTCAGTTCATTCACGTCGACCCGGTCAAAGCCGCGCAAACGCCATTTGGCAGCACCATTGCCCACGGTTTCCTGTCGTTGTCTCTGATCCCGAAATTGATGGAAGACATCCTCATCCTGCCGCAAGGCGTGAAGATGGTGGTCAACTATGGGCTGGACAGCGTGCGTTTCATCCAGCCAGTGAAGGTCAATTCGAAAGTTCGTCTCAAGGTCGATCTGGGCGAAGTGACCGAGAAAAAACCCGGCCAATGGCTGCTCAAAGCAACGGCAACACTGGAGATAGAAGGCTCGGACAAACCGGCCTATATCGCTGAGCCACTGTCGCTCTGCTTCGTCTAAGCGTTCCGGATGCGAAGCAGCGCACGCTGTTTCGCGTCACGTCTCTATATATGCGACGCATAGCTGCGGCATACTCGGTCGCCTAATTGCCCGGATCCCGCTATGCGCTCACTCGCTTCCCTCGCACCCATTGCCTTGACCCTGATGCTCACCGCGTGCGGCGACGGCGAATCGCTGTTGCCCCCGGATGCGCGTCTGCCGGACGGCGGACGCTATCGTGGCGAACTGGTCGATGGCTTGCTGCAAGGTCAGGGGCGCGTCGATTATCCCAATGGCAGTTGGTACGCCGGGCAATTCGACAAAGGTCAGTGGCATGGTCAGGGCGAATGGCACGGCAGCAATGGCGAGGTCTATCGCGGCCAGTTCCAGCAAGGCTTGTTCGACGGTCAGGGCAGCCTGACCACCAACGCCAGCAGCTACACCGGTGGTTTCAAACAGGGCCGACGCGACGGTGAAGGCACGCTGAAAGAAAACGCCATGACCTACCGTGGCGAGTTCAAGGCTGACCAGTATTCCGGACTCGGTCGTCTGGAAATGGACGACGGCAGCTCCTATCAAGGCCAGTTCGCCCACGGCAAACCCAACGGCGAAGGCCAGCGCGGCGACTCCAGCGGCAACACGTTCAGCGGGCATTTCGTCAACGGTCAGCTGGAAGGCAACGGCACGTTCAACAGCGCTGACGGTGACATCTACGTCGGCGGCTTCAAGAACAATCAATTGCACGGCAAGGGCCGCTACGAAAACGCTGACGGCGATGTCTGGCTCGGCCAGTTCAAAGAAGGCGCGCTGACCGGCAAGGGCGAACTGATCGGCGCCGACGGCAGCCACTACATCGGCTCGTTCAGCGACTGGCGTTTCAGTGGGCCGGGCCGTTTGAATCTGTCTGATGGCAGTTTCTACATCGGCGGTTTCGACAACGACAGTTACTCGGGGCGCGGCACTCTGGTGCTCACCGATGGCAGCGTCATGAGCGGCACCTGGATCAACGGCCAGCGCGTGCGCGATGCCGACGGCAAGTTGCTGCCCGATACACTTGAGCTCGGTTTGCTTGCTCAGGGCCGCCTGCTCGAAGACGCCTTGGCCGCCATTCCCGCCTCGACCCCGGCGGTCGAGCTGTACACGCTGACCCTCGGCGGCGACGGCAAGCAGAGTGTGTTCCTGCGCGAATCCGATTATGTCGCCAACATGCTCAATACGCGCTTCGGTGCCTACGGCCAGATCCGTCTGGTCAACCACCGCGACCACCTCGGCGACCGGCCGATGGCCACCCGCGAGAACCTGCGCCGCGCCGCGCAAACCCTCGCCGAACGCAGCGGCCCGGAAGATTTGCTGTTCATCTACCTGACCAGCCACGGCACCGCCGAACATGAACTGGTGCTCGATCAACCGCGCATGGAACTGGCCGACTTGCCCGCCGACGAACTCGCTGCAGTGCTCGCGCCGCTGAAAAATCGCGACAAGATCATCGTGATTTCCTCGTGCTACTCCGGCGGTTTCATCCCGGCGCTGAAAGACGAACGCACGCTGATCATGACCGCCTCGCGCGCCGATCGGGTGTCCTTCGGCTGTTCGGAAGAGGCCAACTTCACCTACTTCGGCGATGCACTGTTCGCCCAGGCACTGAACCAGACCGATGATCTGGAGCAAGCCTTCAAACTGGCCAAGGCCACCGTCGCCGAGCGTGAACTGGCGGACAATTTCGAAGCCTCGGAGCCGCAGATCTGGGCGCCGAAAACCGTGCTGTCGCACTGGCAAACGCTGCGCAAACAGCAAGCAAGAAAAGCTTTGCAAAGTGCTGCATTGAACGACGGAGCGACAAAGAGCAACTAAGCTGAACAGTATCAAGGGAGAGACACTATGTACTTGACGCCTCAGCACGTATTGCTTGCCGGAGCCACCGGTTTGACCGGTGAACATCTACTCGACCGTTTGCTCAACGAGCCAACGATTTCTCGCGTGCTCGCCCCGTCGCGTCGGCCATTGGCGGAACATCCGCACCTGGAAAACCCGGTCGGCGATCCACAGGCGTTTCTGCCGCAACTCAGCGGCCGCGTCGATATCGCCTATTGCTGCCTCGGCACCACGATCAAACAGGCAGGCTCCGAAGCGGCGTTTCGCGCGGTCGATCTGGACATGGTCGTGGCGTTTGCCAAGCGCGCGCGGGAGATGGGCGCGCGGCATCTGATCGTGATCAGCGCGATCGGCGCGGATCCGAAGTCATCGGTGTTCTATAACCGGGTCAAAGGCGAAATGGAGCAGGCCTTGCGTGCACAGGACTGGCCGCAGCTGACCATTTGCCGGCCTTCGCTGTTGTTGGGCGAACGCACTGAACCGCGACTGGCCGAGCAGTTGGCCGGGCCGTTGTCGAAGCTGATTCCGGGTAAATATCGCGGCATCGAGGCGTGCCAACTGGCGCGGGCGATGTGGCGATTGGCGCTGGAAGAACAGGATGGGGTTCGGGTGATTGAGTCGGATGATTTGCGCAAACTCGGCAAATAATCTTCCGCCGCATGATCGTTCCCACGCTCTGCGTGGGAATGCAGCCACGGACGCTCTGCGTCCCAAAGCGTGACGCAGAGCGTCACCGGAGGCGTTACCACGCGGAGCGTGGGAACGATCTGTCTAACTACAATCCGCCTGCTGCCTGAAAACTCACGCCGATCACGGTAAGAAGCGACAACGGCAACAACAACGTATCGAGCAATGCACTCCCCGGCAGATCCACCCCCGGATAGCTCGGCGCCTCAGCCCCGAACCGATCCATCGCGCAGCACCCGCCATTCATCGCGTACAAATCCAGCCGCGTCCCGGAGTACACCACCGGCGCGCCCGGTTTCGCCGCATCCAAGGTGCGCGCCGTGGCGCACCCGGTCAGCAACACCACCAGCCCGATCAGCAGCAGCTTATTCATCGCTGCTCAAATGATGCTCACCCCAACGCGGCAGCATGTCCTGCGGAATACCGAGCAGATTGAGAATCCGCGCCACAACGAAATCGATCAAATCATCAATCGTCTGCGGCTGGTGATAGAAACCCGGCGACGCCGGCAGAATGGTCACGCCCATGTTCGACAGTTTGAGCATGTGCTCCAGATGAATGCTCGAATACGGCGCTTCACGCGGCACCAGAATCAACTGGCGACGCTCCTTCAACGTCACATCAGCAGCGCGTTCGATCAAATTGTTGCAGGCGCCCGTGGCAATCGCCGACAACGTGCCCGTCGAGCATGGCACCACGACCATCGCCGCCGGTGCGCCAGAGCCCGAAGCCACCGGCGACATCCAGTCTTCCTTACCATACACGCGGATCTGCCCGGCGGCCGCCCCTGTGTATTCGGTGAGGAACGCCTGCATCATCTGCGGTTTCGGCGGCAGCGTGACATCAGTCTCGGTGGCCATGACCAGTTGCGCAGCCTTGGAGATCAAAAAATGCACTTCGCGATCTTCGCGCACCAGACAATCGAGCAGGCGCAAACCGTACTGCGCGCCCGAGGCGCCGGTCATCGCCAGCGTTATGCGCTCCGGGCCGTTGCCCTGCGAAAAAGTGTTCATTGCAGCGCCTCGGCGAGTTTGCCGTGCAGGCCGCCGAAGCCGCCGTTGCTCATGATCACCACGTGAGTGCCGGGCTGGGCCTGGCTCTTCACGCGTTCGATGATGCCTTCCAGCGAATCGCTGACAATCGACGGCACGGTGCACAACGCGGCGGTGCCAGCCAGATCCCAGCCGAGGTTGGCCGGGGCGTACCAGATCACTTGATCGGCATCGACCACGCTGGCCGGCAAGCCGTCACGGTGCGCGCCGAGCTTCATCGAGTTGGAGCGCGGTTCGATGATCGCGATCAGTGGAGCATCGCCGATGCGTTTGCGCAGGCCGTCGAGGGTCGTGGCGATGGCGGTCGGGTGGTGAGCGAAGTCGTCGTAAATGGTGATGCCGCGCACTTCGGCGACTTTCTCCATACGACGTTTGACGTTTTTGAACGCGCTCAAACCGGCGATGCCCATCGATGGCACCACGCCAACATGCCGCGCCGCTGCCAAAGCCGCCAAGGCGTTGGCAACGTTGTGCTGGCCGGTCAGTTCCCACTCGACAGTGCCTTGCGACACGCCTTCAAACATCACCTCAAATGCCGAACCGTCTTCGCTCAACAGTTTGACCTGCCACTGGCCGCCAGCACCGGTGGTCTGCACCGGTGTCCAGCAACCCATTTCGATCACCCGCTGCAAAGCAGGCTCGGTGGTCGGATGGATGACCAGGCCTTCACTCGGAATGGTGCGCACCAAGTGATGGAATTGCCGCTCGATCGCCGGCAGATCCGGGAAGATGTCAGCGTGATCGAACTCGAGGTTGTTGAGGATCGCGGTGCGCGGACGGTAGTGAACGAATTTCGAGCGCTTGTCGAAGAACGCGCTGTCGTATTCGTCGGCCTCGATCACGAAGAACGGCGTACCGCCCAGTCGCGCCGACACCGAGAAATTCTGCGGCACACCACCGATGAGGAAACCCGGGCTCATGCCGGCGTGTTCCAGCACCCAGGCGAGCATGCTACTGGTGGTGGTTTTGCCATGCGTGCCGGCAACCGCCAGCACCCAGCGACCTTGCAGCACGTGATCAGCCAGCCACTGCGGGCCGGAAACGTACGGCAGGCCTTTGTTCAGCACATATTCCACCGCCGGATTGCCGCGCGACATGGCATTGCCGATAACCACCAGATCCGGTGCCGGATCGAGTTGCGCCGGGTCGTAACCTTGCGTCAGTTGAATGCCTTGGGCTTCAAGCTGCGTGCTCATCGGCGGATAGACGTTGGCGTCGGAGCCGGTCACGTGATGGCCCAGCTCTTTGGCCAGAACCGCCATCGAGCCCATGAAAGTCCCGCAGATACCCAGAATATGAATGTGCATAGTCGACCTCGTAAAACATGGCCGCAGGTTAGCGTAGGGAGGGGGAAATCGCACTCTTTAGGTGATGGGGCGGGAATGGCATTTGTGTTCGGCTGTGGATTGTCGCCCCTCACCCCAGCCCTCTCCCGAGGTAGAGGGAGCCGATCTGTGTTGCTTTCAAATCCTAAGTTCACGCTGATGATTCAGGTCGGCGTAACTTGCCCAATCAACTCGGTCAGTCCCCTCTCCCTTCGGGAGAGGGCTAGGGTGAGGGCCTTCTAACTGACCCGCCGCTCAATCCCATGCTTACGCAGCTTCCTGTAAAGCGTATTACGGCTAACTCCCAACTGCTCAGCCGTATGCGTCATATGCCAGCGCGTCTGCTCCAGCGTTTTAAGCAGCGCAACCCGCTCAGCATCTTCCAACGGATGCTCAGATACATCAGGTTGCAAAACCGCCACCCGCACCTGCCGAATCATCACCGGCAAATCGTCCACCCCGATCCGCCCCTCATCACACAACGCCGCCAACGTGCGCAGCACATTACGCAACTGCCGCACGTTCCCCGGCCAGTTGAACGCCAATAACGCCTGCCGTGCTGGCTCTTCAATCTGGATCGTTTCGCCGGCCGCCTCTTCGGCCAGCAGAAAATCCAGCAACTGCGATTTATCACTGCGTTCACGCAGCGCCGGCAACGCCACTTCCAGCCCGTTCAAGCGGTAATACAAATCCTCGCGAAAGCTGCCGTCCTCAACCCGCGCCAACAGATTGCGGTGCGTCGCGCTGATGATGCGCACGTTGACCGATTCCGGTTCGCCACCGATCGGCACCACCTGCCGATCCTCCAACACCCGCAACAATCGCGTCTGCAAGGCCAACGGCATATCGCCAATCTCATCGAGGAACAACGTGCCGCCATCGGCCTGCTGCAACTTGCCGCGCATACCGTCCTTGCGGGCGCCGGTGAAACTGCCGCCGCGATAACCGAACAGCTCGCTCTCAATCAGACTTTCAGGGATCGCCGCACAGTTGAGCGCGACAAAGGCTTTGTCCGAGCGCTGACTGGCCTGGTGCACAGCTTTGGCGAACGCCTCTTTACCCGAGCCGGTTTCGCCATTGATCAGCAGCGGCACATCCCGCTCGAACACGCGCAGTGCTTTGCGAAAGTCCGCTTGCAGCGCGGCGTCACCCAGACAGATCCCGGACAGGCGCGGCGCTTCGATAATTTTTGCGAGCGGCATGATCGGCGCGGGTTTACGCGATTCACCGCGCAACACAGCAAACAGATGGCGCCCGTCACGGGTGCGCAGCGGCCAACTGGCGCTGGCATTCGCGCTGGCGCGGCCGAGCAACTCATCCAGCGAACAATCGAAAAACGCCTCGACCGGTTTCCCTAATAGCCCGCCGCGAATATGCCCGAGCAGGTTCAGCGCACTCTGATTAACCGCGCTGATCCGACCTTCGCCGTCAAACGCCAGCAAACCTTCGCTGAACAGCCCGACCGATTCGGCCTGAAGGTGGAAACGCAGCAACCATTGGTTATCAAAACAGCGCAGGAAGTAGCAGCTCTCGATCATCTTCGCCGACAGATTGACCAGCGCCATGGTGTGGAACTGGCTCTGCCGCGAGACATCGTGACGGGCCGAGGACACGTCGAGCACCGCCAACAGTTCGCCATGCGGATCAAACACCGGGCTCGCCGAACAGGTCAGGCCGGTGTGGCGTCCGCGAAAGTGTTCGTCCTGATGAATGGTCAGCGCCTGACGCTCGACCAGGCAAGTGCCGATGCCATTGGTGCCTTCGCAGGCTTCGCTCCAGTCGGCACCGAGCCAGAGACCGGCGCGTTCGAAAATCTTCCGTTCAGCGGGTGCGGTGACGCAATTGAGGATCACTCCGCGCGCGTCGGTCAGCAACACCGCGTGGCCGGCGCCCGAAAGCTGTTGATGGAGGCTGCTCATTTCATTGCCGGCGATCTGCAGCACTTGTTGCAGACGTTCACGGCTTTCGAGGACGCGGCCATGTTCGAGCACGGTCGGCGCGATGCTTAGCGCCGGGTCGAGGTGATAGTCCTCAAGACAGCGCAGCCACGAGCGGGCGATCGACGGATCAGCTCCGGGCCCGTGCAAGTGCGGTTTGCCCTGACTGACGGTGAGAACCTGCTGGGCATGGCGACTCAAATGGTTGTCGTGCATCTCTTATTGTTCTCCCCGAAAGGTCAACGCACACCTCATGTAGGAGCTGCCGAAGGCTCGGGCCGCGTTCGGACGATCTTTTGATCTTGATCTGCAAAAAAGCAAAATCAAAAGATCGCAGCCTTCGGCAGCTCCTACAGGGGTTGCTGTGGGTTGAGCATCCTCCAGCTCAAGCACCATTGCAATGCTGGCAAGACTGCCCGGTCACAGGCTGTGCCAAAAGCGGTACAAACTGTCACCCCGCCTGTACCGATAGCGTCACAGCGCCATTCCGCTCGTCCGACAAAAACCTGCCAACCCCTTGATTTCACGGCTCCGCACGGCAGTGGCCCGACCCTTGCTCTACGCTTATAGCAAGCGCACTTGCGCGTTTCTCTAATAAGTACAAAGCCAAGGAGAACATCATCATGCGTTACGCTCACCCCGGTACTGAAGGCGCCAAAGTTTCGTTCAAAGCCAAGTATGGTAACTACATCGGCGGCGAGTTCGTCGCGCCTGTCAAAGGTCAGTACTTCACCAACACCTCGCCAGTGAATGGCCAACCGATTGCCGAATTCCCGCGCTCCACTGCCGAAGACATCGACAAGGCACTGGACGCCGCTCACGCCGCAGCCGATGCATGGGGCTCCACTTCCGTGCAGGCACGCTCGCTGATCCTGCTGAAAATCGCCGACCGCATCGAACAGAACCTCGAATTGCTGGCGATCACCGAAACCTGGGACAACGGCAAAGCCATCCGCGAAACCCTCAACGCCGACATCCCGCTGGCCGCCGACCATTTCCGCTACTTCGCTGGCTGCCTGCGCGCCCAGGAGGGCAGCGCTGCCGAAATCGACGGCAACACTGTGGCGTATCACATTCATGAACCGCTGGGCGTGGTCGGGCAGATCATCCCGTGGAACTTCCCGATCCTGATGGCCGCGTGGAAACTCGCGCCAGCGCTGGCCGCCGGTAACTGCGTGGTACTCAAGCCTGCCGAGCAAACCCCGCTGGGCATCACCGTGTTGCTGGAACTGATCGGCGATCTGCTGCCGCCGGGCGTACTGAACATTGTTCAGGGCTATGGCAAAGAGGCCGGCGAAGCACTGGCCACCAGTAAACGCATCGCCAAGATTGCCTTCACCGGCTCGACCCCGGTTGGCTCGCACATCATGAAATGCGCGGCAGAGAACATCATTCCGTCGACCGTGGAACTGGGCGGCAAGTCGCCGAACATCTTCTTCGAAGACATCATGCAGGCCGAGCCGACGTTCATTGAGAAAGCCGCTGAAGGTCTGGTGCTGGCGTTCTTCAACCAAGGCGAAGTCTGCACCTGCCCATCGCGCGCACTGGTACAGGAATCGATCTACGACGAGTTCATGGCCGTCGTGATGAAAAAAGTCCTGCAAATCAAACGTGGCGATCCGCTGGACACCGACACCATGGTCGGCGCGCAGGCGTCCGAGCAACAATTCGACAAGATTCTTTCGTACCTGGAAATTGCCAAGGGCGAAGGTGCCGAGCTGTTGACCGGCGGCAAGGTGGAAAAACTCGAGGGCAATCTGTCGACCGGCTATTACATCCAGCCGACCCTGCTCAAGGGCACCAACAAGATGCGCGTGTTCCAGGAAGAAATCTTCGGCCCGGTGGTAAGCATCACCACGTTCAAGGACGAAGCCGAAGCGCTGGCGATCGCCAACGACACCGAATTCGGCCTCGGCGCCGGTCTGTGGACTCGCGACATCAACCGCGCCTACCGCATGGGCCGCGCGATCAAGGCCGGTCGTGTGTGGACCAACTGCTACCACCTGTATCCGGCGCATGCCGCGTTTGGCGGGTACAAGAAGTCCGGCGTGGGGCGTGAGACGCACAAGATGATGCTCGATCACTATCAGCAAACGAAAAACCTGCTGGTGAGCTACGACATCAATCCGTTGGGTTTCTTCTAAGTGGATGGGGGGCGAGGCAGTCGTTTCTGCATCGCCCCTCAGACAGCTTTCGCGAGCAGGCTCGCTCCCACAGGGAATTGCGTGCGCCTGCAATATCCGACCCGACACAAATCCAATGTGGGAGCGAGCCTGCTC
>NZ_JASCPK010000015.1:0-67766 GCF_029959385.1 Pseudomonas sp. PS01303 | reverse complement strand
CTGCCGAAGGCTGCGATCTTTTGATCTTGTTTTTCATAGGATCAAGATCAAAAGATCGCAGCCTTCGGCAGCTCCTACAGGGGTTAAATTCCTTTGAATATTCCGGGGCGGCGTTCCACCAAAGACCGCACGCCCTCCTTGGCATCTTCACTGGCCAACAACTTCTTCACCAGCGCCGGCAAGCCCTGCGTCGCCGCCGTCTCACCCTCATTCCGCGCCTGCCGCGCCGACATCAACGTCGCCTGCACCCCCAACGGCGCCTGTCGCGCGATCCGCTCCGCCAATTCAATCGCCCGAGGCAACAAATCCTCACTGGCCATCACTTCCTGCACCAACCCCAAGCGCAACGCATCGTGCGCATCAAACTCATCGCCGGTCAGCAGCCAGCGCATTGCATTGCCCCAGCCGGCAATCTGTTGAAAACGCAAAGTCGCGCCACCAAAAGGAAAAATCCCACGCTGCACTTCCATTTGCGCGAAGCGGGTGTTGCTCGCGCAAAGATTGATATCCGCCGCCAACATGAGCTCGATCCCGATGGTCAGGCAATAACCCTGCGCCGCGACAATCACCGGTTTGCTTACCCGTGGCCCGACGAAAACACCCCACGGATCGCAACCGCCGGTCGGAACCTGCCAACCTTCGGCCAATGCTGAGCTGGCATTCACCAGATCCAGACCGGCGGTAAAGTGTTCGCCATGGCCGAACACCACCGCTACCCGCGCGTCGCTGTCGGCTTCGAACTCGCCATAAGCCAGGCTCAAGTCGTTGAGCAGGTCGAGGTCGAAAGCATTGCGCTTGGCGGCTCGATCCAGGCCGATCAGGTGGACGTGACCACGACGTTCTCGGCTGACGCGGCCGGCGCAGGGCTGATTCATCGGTAGATCCTCGGGCGGGAAGGGCAGGTGCAGCGACGGAATGCCGCACGTCGGTGAATCGTTTAAGCCTCATCGCCCGCAGGGCCGGGCCTTTGAAAAATAGACCTTGGAACGATTATCCGCAAAACCCCGTTACACAGCGGTGACACACGCATTTTGCCGATAAAAAAAGCTCCCTTTTTGGGCAATTTCCGGTATAGTGCGCGCCGGCCTTTAACCGGGCCGCGTTTAGGTAGCGCAATTCCCCGAAGTCAGCTTCGGCTGCACGTCCGCACTGCGGGCTCTTCCCGGACGATTCTTTTTTTCATTCATTCGTTTTCGCAAATCCCCGCCGACAAAGCAGCCAGGGCGACTCTTGAGTCTCAACACGGCATGCGCAGCTTTGGAGCATGGGTCTTTGCGGATGCACTTAGAGGCAGACCCATGACCCAGGAAACCGGCGGCTTCGCCGCTTTTAATCTTAATCCGAATATTCTTGCAGCCGTCATCGCGACTGGCTACGAAGAGCCTTCGGCTATTCAGCAGCAATCGATCCCGATCATCATGGCCGGTCAAGACATGATTGGTCAGGCGCAAACCGGTACGGGTAAAACCGCCGCATTCGCCCTGCCGATCCTGCACCGCATCGATCCTGCCAAGCGCGAGCCGCAAGCCCTGATCCTGGCGCCAACCCGTGAGTTGGCGCTGCAAGTAGCAACCGCTTTCGAAACCTACGCCAAGCAAATGCCAGGCGTTACTGTTGTGGCCGTTTACGGCGGCGCGCCGATGGGCCCGCAACTGAAAGCAATCCGTAATGGCGCACAGATCGTTGTCGCCACCCCGGGCCGTCTGTGCGACCACCTGCGTCGTGACGAAAAAGTCCTGTCGACCGTGAACCACCTGGTTCTCGACGAAGCGGACGAAATGCTCAAACTGGGTTTCATGGACGACCTCGAAGTTATCTTCAAGGCTCTGCCACCGACCCGTCAGACCGTACTGTTCTCGGCCACCTTGCCGCAGTCGATCCGCGCCATTGCCGAACGCCATCTGCGCGATCCGCAACACGTGAAGATCCAGACCAAGACCCAGACCGTTACCGCGATCGAACAGGCTCACCTGTTGGTTCACGCTGACCAGAAGACTTCGGCTGTTCTCAGCTTGCTGGAAGTGGAAGACTTCGACGCCCTGATCATGTTCGTGCGCACCAAGCAAGCGACTCTGGATCTGGCCAGCGCCCTCGACGCCAAAGGCTACAAAGCCGCCGCGTTGAACGGTGACATCGCCCAGAACCAGCGTGAGCGTGTTATCGACTCGTTGAAAGATGGCCGTCTGGACATCGTTGTGGCGACCGACGTTGCTGCTCGTGGTCTGGACGTTCCGCGCATCACTCACGTGTTCAACGTTGACATGCCGTACGATCCAGAGTCCTACGTTCACCGTATCGGCCGTACTGGCCGTGCCGGTCGCGAAGGTCGTGCACTGCTGCTGGTGACTCCACGTGAGCGCCGCATGCTGCAAGTGATCGAGCGTGTAACCGGTCAGAAGGTTGCAGAAGTTCGCCTGCCGGACGCTCAAGCCGTTCTCGATGCGCGCATCAAGAAACTGACCAACAGCCTGTCGCCGCTGGTGGCTGATGCTGAATCGACTCACGGTGAGCTGCTCGATCGTCTGACCGCAGACATCGGCTGCACTCCGCGTGCTCTGGCTGCTGCGCTGCTGCGCAAAGCCACCAACGGTCAAGCGCTGAACCTGGCTGCAATCGAGAAGGAACGCCCACTGGTGCCGAACAATGCACCGCGTGGCGACCGTCCTGAGCGCACTGGCGATCGTCCTGATCGTGGTGACCGCGAGCGTCGCGCGCCAATGCCTTTGGGCGAAGGCCGTGCTCGTTGCCGTACCGCGCTGGGTGCGCGTGACGGTATCGCTGCGAAAAACCTGCTGGGCGCCATCCTCAACGAAGGCGGTCTGGCCCGTGAAGCGATCGGTCGCATCCAGGTGCGTGACAGCTTCAGCCTCGTCGAGCTGCCGGAAGATGGTCTGGACAAACTCCTGACCAAACTGAAGGACACTCGCGTTGCCGGTAAGCAGTTGAAGCTGCGTCGCTATCGCGAAGATTGATCCGCCCTTGGGCTGATTGATCGCAGATAAAAAATCCCCGACTGGTTCGGGGATTTTTTTGCCTGTTTTTTGCCCTTGTAGGAGTGAGCCTGCTCGCGATGGCATCAACCGAAACGGTAAATATCCATCCCCAGCGCACCCATCGTGAACCCCTTGTGCGCCACGCTAAACTCACCCCCCGCACCCCGCGCAAAATACAGCGGCAACAAATGCTCATCACTCGGATGGTTGCGCACCGCATTCGGCGCCTGCTGACGATAATCGTGCAGCGCCGCCTCATCGTCGGCTTCCAGCTTGTCGATCACCCAATCACGGAAATCCCGCGCCCATGGCTCAACGCTTTCCGGCCCGGCATGCCAGTCCAGTTCGCGCAGGTTGTGGGTGATGCTGCCAGAACCGATCAACAGAATCCCTTGCTCGCGTAAACCGGCCAAGGCTCGACCCACACGGGTCTGAAGCGCCGGGCCTGCCCGACTTGGCAGCGAAACCTGCACCACCGGAATATTCGCCTGCGGATACATCAGCGACAACGGCACCCACACGCCATGATCGAAAGGACGCAGTGGGTCGAGACGCGTCGGCAGGTTGTTCGCCGTCAGCAACTGCGCCACTTCTCCAGCCAGTTGCGGATCGCCCGGCGCCGGGTATTGCACTTCAAACAGCGCACGGGGAAACCCGCCAAAGTCATGCCAGGTTTCCGGTTGCGGATTGCTGCTGACCAACAGTTCGTGGCTCTCCCAGTGTGCAGAGACGATCACGATGGCTTTCGGTGTCGGCAGTTCGGCGGCCAATCGCGCGAGGGCCGGGCCGCTGGCGCCTGGCTCCAATGCAAGCATCGGTGAGCCGTGTGAGATATACAGACTGGGAAACATGTGCGGGCTCCTGAACGGTAAGATGGCCCATCTTCAGTCACTTCATTGATCTAAATCTAATATAAGTTTTAACGCTTTTTGATCGAATTTTTAGGGGGATGCATGCAGCCTGAGTTTTGGCACAAGAAGTGGGCTTCGAACCAGATTGGCTTTCATTTGCCGGACGTTAATCCTTATCTACAACGCTTCTGGCCGGATCTGAACCTCGCGGCACACGCGCGGGTGCTGGTGCCGTTGTGTGGGAAAAGTCTGGATTTGCTGTGGCTGGCTGGGCGCGGGCATCGGGTTCTCGGTATTGAACTGTCGGAGAAAGCCGTAGAAGACTTTTTCACCGAGCAACAACTGCAGCCACAGATCAGCGAGCACGGCGTCTTCAAGGTTTACCGCGCTGGCACAATCGAGTTGTGGTGCGGTGACGTTTTCGCTCTGAGCGCCGAGGACGTTGCCGATTGTTCCGCGCTGTACGACCGTGCAGCAGTGATCGCCTTGCCGCCGCCAATGCGCGAGCGTTATGCCGAGCTTTTGCAAAACATCCTGCCGGCGGGTTTGAAGGGGCTGTTGATTACGCTGGATTACGATCAATCGCAAATTTCCGGGCCGCCGTTCTCCGTAGACGATGCTCAAGTGCAACACTTGTTCGGCGGTGCGTGGCAGATGCAGCTGCTGGAATCGCAGGATGTGCTGAGTGAAAGCGGCAAGTTTGTGCAGGCAGGTGCTACGCGACTTGAGGAGCGGGTCTATCGGATAACCGCTCGGTAACTTTCTTGCGCGCATAAAAAATGCCCCGACGTATCGGGGCATTTTTTTAGCCAGGCAAACCGGCTGGGTCAGACGTCGCTTCGAAGAACCTTACAGTTCTTTAACGGTGCGAACCTGATCCTTGTTGATGCGAGTTTCTTTGCCGTCCAGCTGTTGGAACTCGTAGAAACCCGAATCATCATCGTATTTCGGCGTGTCGACGGCCTGGATTTCGCGACCGTCATTCAGCGTGATCACTGTAGGCGACGAGCAACCGGCGAGGGTGGCCAGGCCCAGTGCGAGCATGAGAGAGGCGATGGTCCGTTGAGTCATGGGTGTGTCTCCGAATGGGAATTCTTTTGGTTACTGAGCTTGAGACGTATACAAGGCGTGAGAGTTCCTTGAATAGTGTCAGTCTGACACAGTGTTATGCGCCTTTAACAGTTCGGGGGTGTTGAGGTTGGCCAGTCGCGGGTCATTGTCCGGGCATTCCAATGCAGTGGCGCCGAGGCTGCGCATCACCCGGCCGGGGCTGCGTTCACCGCTGTTCCAGGCGGTTTCGAAGGCTGGCAGCAGGCTCACGGGAATCACGCACAACAACGGTTCCCAGTGCTCGTCGTGCCACAACATTAAAGGTTTGTCAGGATTGTGATTGGCGGTTTCGCGCATGCTTTGCAGCAGTGCTTCGTCGATTCGCGGAACATCGCATGGCAACACCAGCAAGTGTGAATGGCGCGCCGCTTTCAAGCCTGCACGAATACCGGCGAGTGGCCCGGGAAAGTCACCTTCATCATCCACCACCAATTCATCGGCATAGGTTTCATAGCGTTCGCGATTACGGTTGCAGGAGATGATCAAATCGTCCGTCAGCGCTCGTACTTTGCGCTGCAGATGCGCAATCAGCGGTTCGCCGTGCCACTCGATCAAACCTTTGTCCTGACCGCCCATGCGCTGGCCGCGTCCGCCTGCCAGCAGCAGCACGGAACAAGGGGGCAATGGCGTATTTGCGGTCATTTTGGCTCTCCGTAGGGGCGGCGTAAAAAGGGGGCGCTGTGATATAACACCGGGCTGTTTCTCCTACAACTGGACGAGCCTATGAAAGCCAAGGCTGATGTACCTTTCGCACCGCTCAATATTGCCGTGCTGACTGTCAGCGATACCCGAACACTGGAAACCGATACCTCAGGTCAGGTCTTTGTCGATCGCCTGTTGGCGGCCGGCCACAACCTGGCCGAGCGGGTTCTGCTCAAAGATGATCTGTATAAAATCCGTGCGCAAGTCGCCAACTGGATCGCCGACGATGTTGTGCAGGTCGTGTTGATCACTGGCGGCACCGGCTTCACCGGCCGTGACAGTACGCCGGAAGCGGTGGCCTGCCTGCTCGACAAACAGGTCGATGGCTTTGGCGAACTGTTCCGCCAGATCTCGGTGGCCGATATCGGCACCTCAACCGTGCAATCCCGCGCACTGGCCGGTCTGGCCAATGGCACGCTGGTGTGCTGCCTGCCGGGTTCGACCAATGCGGTACGCACCGGTTGGGACGGGATTCTCGCCGAGCAACTGGATTCCCGTCACCGCCCATGCAATTTCGTCCCGCATCTGAAACAGGCGGCGCCTTGTGAATCCCGTGGGTAAGCCGGGCAAGACCGCTGCGCTGATGCCTGTCGAAGTGGCATTGGCGCGACTGCTGGAAATGGCCGAGGCCTCGCCAATCGTCGAGCGTGAGTATTTGCCGCTCGCTGAGGTTCAGGGGCGCGTGCTGGCCGAGGATCTGGTTTCGACGCTGGATCTGCCGCCGTGGCCGAACAGTGCAATGGACGGTTATGCGCTGAATCTGGCCGACTGGAAGGGCGAGCCGTTGCCGGTCAGCCAGAAAATATTCGCCGGGCAAGCGCCTGAACCTTTGCAGCGTGGAACCTGTGCTCGAATCTTCACCGGCGCACCTGTGCCGGCCGGAGCCGATTGTGTCGAGATGCAGGAAAACGCCGAAGTCATGGCGGACGGCCGTGTAGGTTTTTCCGAAGCCATGAAAGTCGGGCAGAACATTCGACCGCAGGGCCAGGAAACCACGGTGGGTGAACTCGTCCTGTCGGCCGGCACTCGCCTGGGGCCGATCGAGCAGGGCTTGTCCGCTTCATTGGGCCGCGCCGGCCTGAATGTCGTGCGCAAGGTGCGCGTAGCCGTGCTGTCGACCGGCGATGAACTGATTGAGCCCGGTCAGGCATTGGGGCCGGGGCAGATTTACAACAGTAACCGTGTGGTGCTGTGCAGCTGGTTGCAGCGGCTGGGCTGTGAAGTGATCGATGCCGGGATTCTTCCGGACAATCTGGCGACGACCCGAGAGCGTTTGGGCGAATTGCAGGATGTCGATCTGATTCTCTCCACTGGTGGTGTTTCGGTCGGTGAGGCGGATTTTCTCGGCATCGCCTTGAGGGAAGAAGGCGAGCTCGCCTTGTGGAAGCTGGCGATCAAACCCGGGAAACCGCTGACCTTCGGCCATTTCCGTAACGTGCCGGTGATCGGGCTGCCGGGTAACCCTGCTTCAACGCTGGTGACCTTCGCCCTGTTAACCCGACCGTATCTGTTGCGGCGCCAAGGCGTGCAAGACGTTGAACCACTCAAGTTCCGCGTGTCGGCCGGGTTCAACTGGCCAGTGGCTGGCAACCGTCGTGAGTACTTGCGCGGACGGCTGGAGCAGGGGCGGGCAATCATCTATCGCAATCAAAGCTCCGGCGTTTTGCGCAGTGCAGCCTGGGCTGACGGTCTCGTCGAGGTGCTTGAGGGCCGGACGCTGATTGAGGGCGACGAAGTTTTCTTCATTCCCCTGAGTGAGCTTCTGGGTTAACTGCCTCGGTATCCGCAGGTGCTGACACGTTTCGCCGGCACCTGCGGGCCCGCTCAGGCGTCAGTGAGCCATGAGCGAAATGATCTGGTCAAAACGACTGTTGGCTATCCATCCCAGCAAACCCATCACGACGGCTGTTGCGCCTGCCGCGTAGGCGAGGCGATGCTTGATGGTTCTGACATCGCCCCTGACTTCATCCATGTCCCTGCGGATGTATTTGAGGTGGGTTTCCAGCTCGGTGACGCGAGGTTCCATGTTCGTTTCTCCAGTGGGTTTGGCGCCGCTGTGGAAGTCAGTGGTGTGGCTGGTGCGACTTTGCGCGAGTGGAGCAACCGGGCTCACTGGCAGTCTGGCTTCTTGACTATGCATTGATGTTGACGCCTGCTGGAAATGGACGCGGGTCGCTAACGGTGTCAATGAAAGTATCGAAAGCCCTAGAGGTGTATCCACTCATTACATGCACATCCTTGTGTGTTTTCAGATTGAAGATTGATACCGCCGACGCACGATCTACCAATGGCTGGAGTTGGTCAATGCAGCCAATTCATCACATCTTGTAAGAAAAATCCCAGCCCTGTAGGACGCGTGCGCCGAGACGCCTGAATTAATTACGGTTCTTGCGGCTTTTTTCCGTGCGCCAGTGGTCAAGATGTCTCATACCGAATCCATTCACGGAGTGATTGCAATGAGTGAACGCAGGGCGCTGTTGATTCTGCATGGCAAGCAGGCACTCAACGAGGCGGTTCGTGCCGCCGTCGAAAGTAAACGCGAACAAGGCTGGGAGCTGGCCGTGCGCCTGACCTGGGAGGGCGGCGATGCCGAGCGTCTGGTCGAAGAGGCGCTGGCGGCTGGCTATAAACAGATTATCGCTGGTGGTGGCGATGGAACCTTGCGTGATATCGCCCAGGCGCTGGCGGCGCATCCGGGCGAAGCCAGCCTGGTGCTGTTGCCGCTGGGTACGGCGAACGATTTTTCCCGTGCGGCGGGCGTTCCGCTGGAGCCGGCAGCGGCTCTTGAGTTGCTCAATGTGCCTGCGCGCGACATCGATCTGGGCCAGGTTGGCGGGCAGATTTTCCTCAATATGGCCACGGGCGGTTTTGGTAGCCAGGTCACGGCCAATACTTCTGAAGACTTGAAGAAAGTGCTCGGGGGCGCGGCTTATCTGTTCACCGGTCTGTCGCGCTTCAGTGAGCTGCATGCTGCCTATGGCGAGTTACAGGGGCCGGATTTCCACTGGCGTGGCGAGCTGCTGGCGCTGGGCATCGGCAATGGCCGTCAGGCGGGCGGTGGGCACGTGCTGTGTCCGCAGGCACTGGCCGATGATGGTTATTTGGATATCAGCATTCTGCCGGCGCCACAGGAGTTGGTGGGTACCTTGAAGAATCTGCTCACTGATGGCTTCGGCCTCGACAACATGTTCGTGCGGACACGTTTGCCGTGGGTCGAAATCAAGGTGTCTGAAGGGCTTTACATCAATCTGGATGGTGAGCCACTGGAAGGCGATAGCCTGCGCTTCGAAGCGCGTCCTGCGGCATTGCAGGTGCATTTGCCTGAGGACTCTCCGCTGTTGAGCGCTACAACGCCGATCAGTCGTCCAGACTGATGATCTGTTCGCGCACGGCGAACAGCACCAGGCCCGCCACATCGTAGATCTGCAGACGTTTCATGATCTGCGCGCGGTGGGTCTCGACGGTTTTGATGCTCAGGCCCAGGCCGTTGGCGATTTCCCGGGTCGACTTGCCGCGCACGATCAGTCGGAGGATTTCCAGTTGGCGTGCCGTCAGGTTGTGCGAATCGGTGGTGTCCGGCTGGCCTTTTTGATTGCGAACCAGAGCTTGGTTGATCACCGTGTGGGCGATCGCCGGACTTAGATAACGCTCGTTATTGCGCAACGCGTCCAGCGCGTGTTCAAGCTCGGTGCCGGTGGTGTTCTTGAGCAGATAACCGTAAGCGCCGGATTCCAGCGCCTGCATGATCAATGCGGGGTCGGTGTGCATCGACAGGATCAGCACCTTGCTTTGCGGGCGCACGCGTTTGAGTCGCTGCAACGCTTCGAGGCCGCCGGTTTCCTTCATGGAAATATCCAGCAAGACAATATCGGGGTTCAGCAGCTCGACCATTTCAAGCAACTGCGAGCCGTCATTGGCCTCGCCGATTACCGCGTAACCGGGAATATCCATAACCAGAGCGCGCACGCCGGCCCTGATCAGCGAGTGGTCATCCACTAGAAGTAAGTTACAAGTCAACGCATAACCTTATTCGTACTGGCCCGCTCGAGTGCGCGCGGCGCCCAGGGGAAAAGTGCTTCGATTTGAGTGCCTTTGCCCGGTTCGCTGATCACGCTCAGGGTGCCACCCAGTTGTTCGATCCGTTCGGCCATGCCGGCCATGCCACGTTGTCCTTCCCGCCCCGGATTGACGGCCGGCGCGAAGCCCTGGCCATCATCGCTGATCAGCAGGGTCAAGCCCTTGGGCAAGCGCTGCACGCGAATCAGCAGGTTTTTCGCCTGGGCGTGACGCAGGATGTTGGTCACTGCCTCCTGCGCAATACGAAACGCAGCGACGGCCATTTCTTCCGGAATACCGTTCAAGCGCTGCTGGCAATCGAGGCTCCAGTGCACGTCGGTGTTGGTCAACGTTTTGAGCAGGTGCGCGCGCAGGCTCGCTTCAAGGCCAAGGCTGGTCAGTTGCCGTGGGTTGAGGATGGCCGATACGTCGCGGACTTTGTTGAGGGTTTCTTCGAGGGTGTCGCAGAGAACGGTGCATTGCTCCTGCAATTCCTCCGGCATACGGCGTTTCAGCCAGTCGCTTTGCAATTTGGCGGCGGTCAGCAATTGGCCGATGTCATCGTGAAGCTCGCGGCTGAGGCGATGGCGTTCGTTTTCCTGGACTTCCAGCAGGCGGTCAGCCAGTTCCTGTGGCTGAAACTTGATCGATTTGCGTGACAAGCGATATTGCACCCACACACACGCGGTGGCTGCGATGTCGAGCAACAACAGACCCAGGCCCAACGGCTTGGAAAAACCGTAGGTCAGAAGGCTGCCCAGCGCAGCGGCGACACACAGGATGAGTGTGAACCGGCGGGCATTTTCCCGGGAGGGTGGCCATGTTGTGAGGGTCTTTATGCTGGCGTACATAACGGATGGAGCCAATGGATGTTCGCTGCGGGTAGACCGGTCGGTGGCTGACGGGTCTCTGTCTGGGAATGCTGTCAATTATGTGAATGATTTCAACTGGCTACAGTGACCGGTAGTTTACCGCCAACTTCTCTGAGTGCCGATCAATGAAATCACTTTGCCATTAATTTGAAAGCAACTAATGGGCGGCATAGTACCACTTAAGATACCGTTGGTCGCGCCTGCTCTATATGTCCAATGAGTCAGGAAAGACGCCGTTATGGACGTATGTTCCATAATGGAAAAAAGTCGAAGTATGTTATTCGACAGATAAACAAATTGACTAAATCACGATTCTTAACACACAGGAAAACCCTGAGGCGGGCTGAAAATTATCCGTCGTGTCAGGTGGGTTTATTTAGTTCGATATGTCGCTGGCAGGTATGAACTATTCAATAACGACATTAAATGAGTAGTGCTCAAGCCTGACGCCAGATCAGGCCTGTCGCTCAGAGAACGACAGAGGTGGCAAACGTTTGCCCGGCAAAGGCATCCGGAACTGGCTTTGCCCGACATGAAAGGCGAACGCTTCGATTAATGAGGCCTGTTCGCTGCCATCAAGGCTCAGTTGCCCAGTCTTCACATCGACCAGCTCCAGTTGCCAGGCCATCAGCGTGAAGCAATCTTTCAAGGCGCCCAGCGCTTGTTCGTGCAGGTCGACGTGATCCTGGGTGAGATTGAGCAGGCTGTAGATGTGCAGGGAAAACTCGGAAATCGCTTCCAGCGCCAGTGCCTCAGCTCTACCGGCAAGCTTGAGCAAGGTGCCCTGCATGCACGCGATGGCATCCTTGTCATTGCTGATCAGTTGCAGATGGCTCAGGCATTCTTCCGACTTGGCCAGCAGCGTCTCAGCCTCGAGCAGAAATTCGGGGAAGCGTTGCGCCCAGTCTTTACGGTCGATCGGCATGCTTACCTCCACAGCGTCATGTCTGATGGGGGAGTGCCGTGTGTGGCGACGATCGTGAATCGTCGGCAGATCGCGCCCAGACGTGCCGCAGGTGCACAGGCTGAGGATTTCCAGGGGATGGGTTGCCACTGAGTTGCGATCGCACACAATAGCCTGACTCCGTTCATGCAATGAGAATGGCGTCACATTAATGGCTATTGGATATCGCGAATATCAGGTTGGGCCTGATTGATACTAGGGGAATCCCTTAGGCGCGGGAACCTGCCGTGCAAACCGAGGTCGCGCCGCAAAGACTGTAGCAGATGAAAACAACCGGGCCAGTAAAGCATGATGTTAATGTGACATCAATGCCCGGTTGTGGCATTTTGATGGCTAATTTCGCAGCAATCAAGATTCGTCATTAACAGCCGATAAAGCCTGTTAGTGAATTCATCTGAACAAGCCCAGGAGTCATTGATGGCCGGCATTCTCGACACGGTAGACCAACGCACGCAACTGGTGGGTGAGAATCGCCTGGAAATTCTCATGTTTCGTCTGGCTGGACGCCAATTGTTTGCGATCAACGTGTTCAAGGTTCAGGAAGTCCTGCAACTGCCGAAGCTGACTCTGATGCCGCAGCGTCACCCGTTCGTATGCGGCGTGGTCAACCTGCGCGGGCAGACCTTGCCAGTGATCGATCTGTCCCAGGCGATCGGCATGCGGCCGTTGGTGCCGGGCCCGAACAGCACCATCATCGTCACTGAATACAACCGCTCGGTGCAGGCATTCCTTGTGGGCGGTGTGGATCGCATCGTCAACATGAACTGGGAAGCCATTCTGCCGCCGCCGACCAGCGCTGGCCGTCAGCATTACCTGACCGCGATCAGCAAGGTCGACGATCAGTTGGTGGAAATCATCGACGTCGAGAAAGTTCTCGCCGAAATCGTCCCGTACAACGCCAAGGTCTCGCGGGAAAAGCTCGAAGACCCGGTGCTCGAACGTGCCCGTGGTCGCGAAGTGCTGCTGGTCGACGATTCCAATGTGGCGCTCTCGCAACTGCGTGACACCCTCGGCCAGTTGGGCGTGAAGATGCACATCGCCAGCGATGGTTTGAAGGCGTTGAACATGCTCAAGGCCTGGGCTGACACCGGCGTGAACATGACTGACAAGTTGCTGATGATCTTCACCGACGCGGAAATGCCGGAAATGGACGGTTACCGTCTGACCACCGAAATCCGCAACGACCCGCGTTTGCGGGGGCTGTACGTGGTACTGCACACGTCGCTGTCGGGCAGCTTCAACGATTCGATGGTGAAGAAGGTTGGCTGCGACAACTTCCTCTCGAAATTCCAGCCGGACAAACTGGTCGATGTGGTGCGCCAGCGCCTGATGCTCGACGAAGTCCCTGCCTGATCACACACCCTTTGTAGGAGTGAGCCCTGTGGTGAGGGGATTTATCCCCGATGGGCTGCGCAGCAGCCCCGGTTTTTCGGGGAAATCGAGGGGGGCCGCTTCGCGCCCCATCGGGGATAAATCCCCTCGCCACAAGGTTGAGTTGCAGTTGGAATCCAGGGTACGAATTCATGTTTTGATTCGTGCATGAAGCTCGTATAGGGTGGCGTTTTTATCCTCCAGGGAGCTGGCCATGCTGCGTCTGAGCGCGCTTTATCGTTACCCGTTGAAATCCGGCAAAGTCGATGTGCTGCAAAGTGTCGACCTCGACAAGCTGGGGCTCGATGGCGACCGACGCTGGATGCTCGTGGACGAAGCCAGCGGCCGCTTCCTGACCCAGCGTGCTGAACCAAAAATGAGTCAGTTGTCGGCGCTGTGGAATGCCCGGGGCGGTCTGACCCTGAGCGCGCCGCAACAGTCTTCCATCGAAATCGCTTTGCCGGGCAGCGACGCCGAACTGCGCGGCGTGACTATCTGGCGTGACACTCTGCGCGTGCCGGATGCCGGTGATGAGGCGGCGCGTTGGGTTAGCGAGTTCATCGGCAAGCCGACACGTCTGGTGCAAGTGCCGCTGGATCGTGCGCGCACCACGCCGTCAGGTGTCGGCAAGGATGATGATCAGGTCGCGTTCGCCGACGGGTTTCCGCTGCTTTTGATTGGCGAGGCGTCGTTGCAAGATCTGTCGCAACGGGTCGGGCGGCCGTTAGAGATGCTGCGTTTTCGCCCGAATCTGGTGATCGAAGGCAGCGAAGCGTACGCCGAGGATGGCTGGAAACGTATTCGTGTCGGTGACGTCGAGTTCCGCGTGGTCAAGCCGTGCGCGCGCTGCATCCTTACCACCATCGACCCGCAGACTGGCGAGCGCAGTGCCGATCGTGAACCGTTGGCGACCTTGCAGAAATACCGCGCCGAAGCCGATGGCGCGATGTTCGGGCAGAATCTGGTGAACGACAGCAATGGTCGACTCGAGGTAGGAATGCCGGTGGAAATCCTCGAATAAGCCGCCCCTGAAACGAAAAATGCCCGAGTCCTTGGACTCGGGCATTTTTATTGGCGCTGTGAAAACCGACGACTTAGCCGCGGTACTCGCACAGGTAAGCGGTATCAACCGCGACTTTCAGCTGGAATTTGCTGTTCGCCGGAACGTTGAACTGGCTGCCCGCGGCGAAGGTTTCCCAGTCGCTGCTGTCGGGCAGTTTCACGGTTAGTGCGCCGGAGACCACGTGCATGATTTCACGCTGGCTGGTGCCGAATTCGTATTCGCCCGGGGCCATGACGCCAATGGTCGCCGGACCTTCAGCGGTGCCAAAGGCGATCGACTTGACGGTGCCGTCGAAGTACTCGTTGACTTTAAACATGGGCGATTCCTCGAAAAGGGCTAAAAAATGGAGGCGGCCAGTATGCACAAGGCTTTGGGCGCCGTCACCTGCCCGGCGCCTGTCCAGCCAGTTCTCGAATTGACCCTAGAGTGGCAAAACCAGCGGCAACAATCGTGCGGTGTTGCGCGCATCTTCCAGCGCCCGGTGTTGCTGACCGCTGAACTGCATGCCGGCCAGTTGCAGCGCGCCGTTGAGCCCCAGCGGCCGCTCCAGGCGTCGGGCCTTGGCGAAGCGCTGTTTGAGGTTCATATGCGGCACTTTGCTCAATCCACTGTCGATCTGCAGGCGCTGCCATTCCTGGAGCAGTTGCTTGCGGTCGTAATCGCCCCAACTGGCCCAGCCTTCAAGACGTGATTGATGCTGCGCGAGCCAGCGTTCGAACGCCGGCCAGACCTCAGTCAGCGGTTGCGCCGTATCGATATTGGCCTGGGTGATGTGCGTCAGCTCGCGGCAGAACGGCGTCAGCAACGGCCGTCGAGTCGGTTTGACGAAGCGCTGGAAGTGATCCTGTTCGCGCCCGGCACGGTCGACCAGCGTCGCGCCGATCTCGATAATTTCCATCTCGGTGACCGGCCAGCCACCCTCATCGGTGGTGGCTTCCAGATCTATGACCAGCCAGTGGGGCATCGCAGGGTTCCTGATTTGTACGTTCTGATTATTCAGAGCGTAGCCAAACCCTGCGTTTGCGCTCGGCTGACTACTCCACCTGCAACAGAACCTGACGATTTTTTACCTGATCGCCGACTTTGACCTGCACCCGCTTGAGCACGCCGTCGATGCCGGCCTTGAGCGGGTGCTCCATTTTCATTGCCTCCAGTACCACCAGCAGCTGACCTTTGCTGACCGGGCTGCCTTCGCTGACGAGTACGTCAACAATGGCGCCGTCCATGGGCGCTTTCAAGGTGCCGGAACTGACGCTGGTCTGACTGCCGATCACCGCGTGAGTTCGATCCTCCAAGCGCAGGCTGCCGGGGTGAGTGAACAGCCAGAGTTGTTCGCCATCGAGACGACAGGCGTGGCGTTGGCGCACGCCGTCGACTTCCAGCGTTATCGAGTGGGCGTCTTGATCGATGAGTTTCAATGCCAGTGTGCGTTCGGCGACTTGCACTTTGAACGCACCTTGCGGCTCAGCGAGCAGTTGCAGCGTCCAGTTTTGCTCATCAAGACCGAGGCGAAAATGCAGCGGCACACTGGCGTTATTACGCCAGCCGGACAGCGGCGCACGATGACTGAGGGCGCTGGTTTGATAGAACAACACTGCCGCGATGGCCAAGTCTTCGGCACTCGGTGCGTAGCTGTTCAGGCACGCGTGATCGCTGAAGTGCTGCGCGATAAATGCCGTGCTGAACTCCCCGCTGATGAACTGCGGATGTTGCAGCAGACTGACCAGCAACCGCTGATTGCTTTGCACACCCAGCAACACCGAGTCCTCCACTGCGCGCAGGAGTTTGCGTCGAGCCTCCTCGCGAGTAGCCCCGTGGGCGATCAGTTTGCCGAGCATCGGGTCGTAGAACGGGCTGATCAATTGCCTTTCGCGCAGACCATGATCGATGCGCGCGCCGTGTTGCAGCGCGGGCTCCCACGCCTCTACACAACCGGTTTGCGGCAAGAAATCCTGCGCAGGGTCTTCGGCGTAGAGGCGCACTTCCATCGCATGACCATTGAGTTGCACCTGATCCTGAGTCAGCGGTAACGGCTGACCTTCGGCGACCCATAATTGCCAGGCGACCAGATCCAGCCCGGTGATCAGCTCTGTCACCGGATGCTCGACCTGCAAGCGAGTGTTCATTTCCAAAAAGTAAAACTGCCCGCGTGCATCGAGCAGGAATTCCACCGTGCCAGCGCCGACATAGTTCACCGCACGTCCAGCCTTGAGAGCCGCTTCACCCATGGCCTGACGCAACTCGGCGGTCATCACCGGGCAGGGCGCTTCTTCGGTGACTTTCTGATGGCGGCGCTGCACCGAGCAATCGCGCTCGCCGAGGTAGATCAGGTTGCCGTGTTGATCGCCGAACAGTTGCACTTCGACATGGCGCGGCTCAATCAAGGCCTGTTCGAGGATCAGTTCGTCGCTGCCAAAACCGTTCAACGCTTCGGAACGCGCGGTACGCAGTTGCGCCGGTAAATCAGAGCCATCGTGCAGCAGACGCATGCCGCGACCGCCGCCACCGGCGCTGGCCTTGATCATCAATGGATAGCCGATGCGCTCGGCTTCGCGCAGCAGGGTCACGTCGTCCTGCTCGGCGCCCTGGTAGCCGGCGATGCACGGAACACCGGCGTCGAGCATGGCGATTTTCGAGCGGCGTTTGCTGCCCATCAATTCGATGGCTGCGACGCTCGGGCCGATGAACGTCAGGCCGGCCTGTTCGCAGGCGCGGGCGAACTCGGCGTTTTCCGAGAGAAAGCCGTAACCGGGATGAATGGCGTCGGCACCGCTGCGGCGCGCGGCGTCGATGATCGCCGGGATGTTCAGGTAGGACTGCTGCACGGGGGCGGGGCCGATGTGCACGGCTTGATCGGCGATGTGTACGTGCAGGGCGTCGGCGTCGGCGTCGCTGTAAACGGCGACGGTTCGGTAACCGAGGGCTTGGGCGGTGCGCTGGATGCGGCAGGCGATTTCACCGCGGTTGGCGATCAGGATTTTCTGAATGGCGGGCATGGTGGGTTTCCTGAGGTTTTTGCGGTGGGTTGGATGGCCTCTTCGCGAGCAGGCTCACTCCTACAGGGGAACGCATTCCAACTGTAGGAGTGAGCCTGCTCGCGATGCTTTCAGGTGGCCCACCGCGGTTTACGCTTCTGCACAAAAGCCATGGTGCCCTCGATCCCTTCTTCTCCGGTCACCGCTTCGCTAAACCACTGCGCCGCCTCATCAAGCAATTCACTCGAAGGCTGCCCGGCACTCGCCAACAACAATTTCTTGGTCAGCGCATTCGCCTCCGGCGCACAACACAGCACGTGTTGCAGTACCTCATCCAGTCGCTCCGCCAGCGCCTGCGCATCTTGCTCGACAAAATGCACCAACCCCAAACGGCGTGCCTGCTGCCCGTCAAAACGTGCGGCGGTCAGCGCCAGTCGCCGCGCCTCGGTCAGGCCAATGCGCTGCACCACAAACGGCGCGATCTGCGCCGGCAGCAGACCCAGGCTGGTTTCCGGCAAACCGAATTGCGCCTGATGATCGGCAATCGCAATATCGCTGACACACGCCAGCCCAAAACCACCGCCGAGCACCGCGCCTTGCAGCACCGTGATCAGCACTTGCGGCGCGTGCTGCGCTTCTTCCAGCAAAGCCCCGAACGCACGATTCAACTCACGGTAAGCATCCGCACCCTGAGCACGGGCATTGGCCATGTCCTTGAGGTCGCCCCCGGCACAGAAATGCCCGCCGGCGCCGCTGAGCACCAGAGCGCGAACGCTGCGATCCTCGCGTACCGACGCCAGCACCGCACGCAATTCGCTGACCATTTGCAGGCTCATCGCATTGCGGCTATCCGGGCGATTGAGGGTGATGTGCAGCACGCCGCCATGCAGTTCCAGCAACAGCGTCTGGCATTCCGGCAGGCTGCTCATTTCTTTTTCCCCGGCAGGATGCCCATCAGTTTGCAGATGATCCCCAGCATGATTTCGTCGGCGCCGCCGCCAATCGACACCAGCCGCACATCGCGATAGGCGCGGGCCACCGGGTTGTCCCACATGAAGCCCATGCCGCCCCAATATTGCAGGCAGCTGTCACTGACTTCGCGGCCCAGACGCCCGGCCTTAAGCTTGGCCATCGACGCCAGGCGCGTGACGTCCTGGCCTTTCACGTACTGCTCGGTGGCTTGATAGACCAGCGAGCGCAGGCATTCGATTTCGGTTTGCAGTTCGGCGAGGCGGAAGTGGATCACCTGGTTGTCGATCAGTGCATTGCCGAAGGTTTTGCGCTCCTTGCAGTACTCGATGGTGCTGTCGACGCAGTACTCAAGGCCCTTGATCATGTTCGCCGCGCCGAACAGGCGTTCTTCCTGAAACTGCAGCATCTGCATCATGAACCCGGCGCCTTCGTGGCCGATGCGATTGCGCTGCGGCACGCGCACGTTGTCGAAAAACACCTGGGCGGTTTCCGAGCTGCGCATGCCGAGCTTGTCGAGGTGCGAACTCAGGCTGATGCCCGGCGTGGTCATCGGCACCATGATCAGCGACTTGTTGATGTGCGGTTTATCGTCCGAAGTGTTGGCCAACAGGCAAATGAAATCAGCACTCGGCGAGTTGGTGATCCACATCTTGCTGCCGTTGATCACGTAGTCGTCGCCGTCCTTGCGCGCGGTGGTTTTCAGCCCGGCGACGTCGGAGCCAGCGCCGACCTCGGAAACGCCGATGCAGCCGACCTGCTCGCCGGTGATCGCCGGACGCAGAAACTCTTCGCGCAAGTCATCGGAACCAAAACGGGCGAGGGCGGGCGTACACATGTCGGTCTGCACGCCGATCGACATCGGAATGCCGCCGCAATGAATGGTGCCGAACTCTTCAGCGGCGACAATCGAATAGCTGTAATCGAGACCCATGCCGCCGAATTTTTCCGGTTTGGAAATACCGAGAAAACCGAGGTCGCCGGCCTTGCGGAAGATCTCGTGGATGGGAAAGCGTCCGGCCTTTTCCCATTCATCGACGTGCGGATTGATCTCGTGCTCGACGAACTGGCGGACGGTACGGCGCAGGGCTTCGTGTTCCGGGGTGAAGATCATTTTTTATTGTTCTCCGTAAGATCCGTGGCGATCAGAACCGGCTGACGCCGAAGCTGTTGGGTTGCAGCGTGCGAATGTCGGCTTCGTGGCAGATGTCCAGCAAATAGCCGAGCAGGGTGCGCGTATCGCGTGGATCGATCAGCCCGTCGTCCCACAGATTGGCGCTGCCATAGAGCGCGGTGGACTGGCTGTCGAGTTTCTGCGCGGTGACCTGTTCAAGCATGTCGAGCATTTTCGGATCCGGCGTCAAACCGTCCTTGAGCTGTTTGGCTTCGGTAACGATGCGC
The DNA here is from genome assembly GCF_029959385.1 of Pseudomonas sp. PS01303. Classification (NCBI taxonomy): domain Bacteria; kingdom Pseudomonadati; phylum Pseudomonadota; class Gammaproteobacteria; order Pseudomonadales; family Pseudomonadaceae; genus Pseudomonas; species Pseudomonas sp. PS01303. Next base: position 48,439 of record NZ_JASCPK010000015.1, on the reverse strand, counting down.
AGAACTTTACCGGCCTGCGCGCCGCCCATTACAGCGGTGCGGCTGTTCGGCCAGGCAAAGATAAAGCGCGGATCGAGACCGCGTCCGCACATCGCATAGTTCCCGGCACCGTAGGAGCCGCCGACGACGATGGTCAGTTTAGGCACCCGCGCGTTGGCCACCGCTTGAATCAGTTTCGAGCCGTGTTTGATCACGCCTTGCTGTTCCGATTCGGTGCCGACCATGAAACCGGTGGTGTTGTGGAAAAACAGCAACGGCGTCTGGCTCTGATCGCACAGCTGAATGAACTGCGCCGCTTTGCTCGCCCCGTTCGGCGTGATCGGACCGTTGTTGCCGATGAAACCGCAGGCGCGACCCTGAATCTTCAATTGCCCGCAAAGGGTTTGCTGATCGAACTCGCCCTTGAATTCCAGAAAGCAGGATTCGTCGGCGATGCGCGCGATGATTTCCCGCACGTCGTAAGGTTTTTTCGGATCGTCGGGAATCAAGCCGAGCAGTTCTTCGATGGGGTAGAGCGGCTCTTTGTATTGCGGCTCCGGCAGCCATGGCAGTTGTTCATTCCACGGCAGCATTCGCAGAATTTCACGCACCTGACGCACGCCGTCGGCATCGTTTTCCGCCAGGTATTCAGCCGTGCCGGCGACCTGCGCGTGCATCTCGGCGCCGCCGAGTTCTTCATCGGTGGCGACTTCCCCCGTGGCCGCTTTGAGTAACGGCGGGCCGGCCAAAAACAGCTTGGCCTTGCCGCGCACCACCACCACATAATCCGACAGCCCCGGCTGATAAGCGCCGCCCGCCGTGGCTGAGCCGTGCACCACGGTGATCTGTGGCAAACCCATCGCCGACATCCGCGCCTGGTTGGCAAAACTGCGCGCACCTTCGACAAAAATATCCGCCGCGTAATTGAGGTTGGCGCCGCCGCTTTCGGCGAGGGTAATCACCGGCAGTTTGTTTTCCTGAGCGATCTGTTGCAGGCGCAGGGATTTTTTCAAACCGCTCGGCGAGATCGTGCCGCCCTTGATCGCGCTGTTGTTGGCCACGACCATGGCGCGGATGCCGCAGACATAACCGATACCGGCGATTAGCCCGCCACCGGCCGAGCTGCCGTCCTTGTCGTCATGCAACTTGTAGCCGGCGAGACTTGCCAGTTCGAGAAACGGTGCGCCGGGATCGAGCAACAGATTCAGGCGTTCGCGCGGCAGTAACTGTCCGCGCTTGTCGAATTTGGCTTTGGCTTCGGCGGCTTTGTTCAGCAGGTTTTGTTCGAGTTGCTGCACTTGCTCGATGGCCACGAGCATCGCCGCACGGTTGCGGGCAAAGGCCTCGCTGTGCGGATCGAGTTGGGACTGGATCTGCGGCATGGTTTACTCCTTGTCCTTCAGCACGTCTGGAAGGTAGGCGCGATGGAAGCCATTGAACGACTCGCTGTGAGTCGCTTTGTGCAACGGCCACGCACGGCTGCCGAGGCTGGCCGCACCATCAATTTTCAATGTGCTGCCGCTAATAAATGCCGCCGCCGGACTGAGCAAAAATACAATCGCTGCGCTGACTTCCGATTCGGTGCCAATGCGCTTGAGCGGCACATGCTCGCGCAGGGTCGGAATCACCGCTTTGAACGCGCCTTCGTAAGTGTCCATGCCGCTGGAGGCGATCCAGCCCGGCGCCACCGCATTGACCCGCACCCCGGCATAACCCCATTCGAACGCGGCGGTTTTAGTGAAGTTGTCCATGCCCGAACGCGCCGCGCCGGAGTGGCCCATGCCGGGCATGCCGCCCCACATGTCGGCGAGCATGTTGACGATGCTGCCGCCGTGCTTGCTCATCGACTGGTTGAACACTTCCCGCGCCATCAGAAAACCGCCGACCAGATTGGTGCGCAGCACGGTTTCGAAACCTTTCTGATTGATCGAAGCCAGCGGCGACGGGTATTGGCCGCCAGCGTTGTTGACCAGACCATGAATCGGCCCGTGCTCGGCGATCAGTTCCTTGACCAGTTGTTTTACGGCTTCTTCATCACGAATATCGCAGGCCTGCCAATGCGCGCGGCCGCCGTCCTCGGCAATTTCGGCGGCGACCTTTTCCAGTTTTTCCGGTTTGCGCCCGACCAGCAACACGTTGGCGCCGAGCGCTGCCAGTTCATGCGCGGTGCATCGGCCGATGCCGCTGCCGCCACCGGTGACGATGATGGTTTGGCCGCTGAACAGCTCGGCATTGAAAATCGACGCGTAAGCCATGCACACCATCCTCTAGTCGAGCTGTTCGGCGATGCTCTGCGGCACCGGGATCTGGATTTCCAATAATTGCTGGGCGAAGGCTTTGCCTTGCGGGTCGATGCGCAGACTGGCCACGCCACCACCGCCGAGGGCGTTTTCCAAAAGAAAGTTGAGGCTGTGGGTGCCGGGCAGATACCAGCGTTCGACCCGGCCGTGGATCGGGTCGAGCACGTGGCTCATCCAGTCGACGATCACTGCCGGGGTCAACGCTTCGGCGATCCACGGCAGATATTCGGGTTTGCGCGGCAGCACGCCGATGTTGCTGTGGTTGCCCTTGTCACCGGAGCGCGCCACGGCCAGTTTCACCAGTGCCACGCTGGCATCGGCGCGGCCCTGAGGTTTCGGCGGTTGCTGGGCAATCGGCAAGTCTTCGCTGTCGAGCGCGACCAACGAGGGCAGGGCGCAAGAATGGCGTTCACCGGCCAGATCGATCTGCAAGGTGCAGGCGTTTTTATCGATCAGGAATGAGAACAAACGGATCAGCGGATACACGGTTGGCCGTCCGCCGACGATGCCGGTCAGCCCCGGCGCCATGCCGGTCGCGGCCTGGGCGATTTCCCGGGAGAACAGAATCAGCGCCTGTTTGCTCGGGTGCCGCACGGCGAGTTTGATCACCACTTCGCGGCTGTCGCGACGTTGCCCGTGCGGGCCGTAAGTGGCTTCGCTGCCGAGCAGTTCGATGTGGGTTTCGCTGTAGGGCGCCCAGCCGCGCTGGCTGAACATTTCCGCGGTCTTGTCGATGATTGCCTGACTGACGCGCTGCGCTTTTTCAACGGCATCGATACCGGCGATCAGGCAACTGGCGGTGCAGCGAAAGCCGTCCGGCCAGGTGGCGCTGACCTTGTATTTATCCGTCGGCGGCAGGCCTTTGGCACCGTGTACGTGCACCGCGTTTTTGCCTTGCTGTTGAAGTTTGACCTCGGTGAAATCGCAGACGACGTCGGGCAATAGATAGGCCTGCGGATCACCGATTTCGTAAAGCATTTGCTCGCCGACGGTCAGCGGTGTGACCAGTCCACCAGAGCCTTCCGGTTTGCTGACGATAAATTGGCTGTCGGCGCTGACTTCGACGATTGGAAAACCGATGTGTTCGTAATCCGGCACGTCGCGCCAGTCGGTGAAATTGCCGCCGGTGCATTGCGCGCCGCATTCGATGATGTGCCCGGCCAGTGCGGCTTGGGCGAGTTTGTCGTAGTCGTGCCACGACCAGCCGAATTCGTGCACCAGCGCGGCGCTGACCACGGCGCTGTCGACCACACGGCCAGTGATGACGATATCGGCGCCCAGTCGCAACGCTTCGACAATGCCCGGCGCACCGAGGTAGGCATTGGTCGACACGCACATCGGCGGCAACGGGGCGGCGCTGAACATTTCAGTGATGCCGCTGAGTTGTTTGAATTGTGGTTGCAGGTCATCGCCGAGCAACACGGCGATTTTCAGTGGGATGCCGGCCTTGTCGCAGGCCGCTTGCAGGGCCGCAGCGCAGGCTTGCGGGTTGACCCCGCCGGCGTTGCTGATGACGCGGATATTCTGCTCGGCCAGTTGTGGCAGCAGCGGCGTGAGGACTTCGATGAAGTCGCTGGCGAACCCGGCCTGCGGGTTTTTCATACGCGCGCCGGCCATGATCGACATGGTGATTTCGGCCAGATAGTCGAAGACCAGATAGTCCAGTTTGCCGCCGTCGACTAACTGCGCGGCGGCGGTCGACGTGTCTCCCCAGAATGCACTGGCGCATCCGATGCGAACGGTGGTGGGCATTTTTATCTCCGACTCAGCAACCTGCGACAGAAGTGTCTGGAGGCTACCAAGCAAGCGCTTGGTTTGTAAACAGCGAAACACTATCTTCTGCCCAAGCGCTTGCTTGGTTGCCGTTGGCGGCTTAAATTGCGCGCAACCCTGCGGTTTCAGGGGGCAACAGACTGATCGACTGTAGGAGAGAACGGGTGGACGAGCAAAAAGCCCTGAGGGTCATGCGCGAATTGGTCGACGACGGCCAGTTGACCGACCCGGACAGCGCGCGCGGCAAACTGCTGCAAGTGGCGGCTCACCTGTTCCGTAATAAAGGCTACGAACGCACCACGGTGCGCGATCTGGCCGGTGCGGTGGGGATTCAGTCGGGGAGTATTTTTCATCACTTTAAAAGCAAGGACGAAATTCTCCGGGCGGTGATGGAAGAAACCATCCGTTACAACACGGCACTGATGCGCGCCGCGCTCGCCGATGCGAACAATGTGCGTGAGCGGGTGCTGGCGCTGATCCGCTGCGAATTGCAGTCGATCATGGGCGGCAGCGGCGAAGCGATGGCGGTGCTGGTGTATGAATGGCGTTCGTTGTCCGAAGAGGGCCAAGCCAAAGTGCTAGCGCTGCGCGATGTCTACGAAGACCTCTGGCTAGAGGTGCTCGGCGAAGCCAAAGAGGCCGGGTTTATTCGCGGCGACGTGTTTATCACTCGACGTTTTCTCACCGGTGCGTTGTCCTGGACGACCACCTGGTTCCGTGCCGGCGGCAGTCTGAGCCTCGATCAACTGGCGGATGAGGCGCTGATTCTGGTGCTTGAAGAGCGCTGAGACGCTTTCTATCAGGCGGTGAAACTGGCTAACTGGGCGAAACCGCCTAGCTTGAATGCATTGATCGGTATTTTTCGGGGAGTGGGGTGTTTTGAAGTCTTCGCCAATTCGGACGGCGTCGGGCGTGATGCTCGCAGCGCTGGCGGCATTCTGGTTGTTGCCTGCGCAAGCAGCGCAACTGGTTCGAGTGGGCGCCGCGCACTTTCCGCCGTACACCATCCGCCCGGAAAACGGTGCCGACACCGGTCTGCTGCCACAATTGGTCGAGTCGCTGAACCGCCTGCAAAAAGACTATCAATTCATCCTCGTGCCGACTTCGATCCCGCGGCGTTTCGGTGATTTCAAGCAAGGCCGGATCGACATGGCGATCTTCGAGAACCCTGATTGGGGCTGGAAGGAAATCCCTCACACTGACGTCGACATGGGCCTTGAAGACGCCGAGATTTTCGTCGTGCAACGTGAAGACGGTCGCCAGCAGAACTATTTCGCTGACCTTAAAGGCAAGCGTCTGGCGTTGTTCAGCGGCTATCACTATGAGTTCGCCAACTTCAACGCCGACCCGAAATTCCTCGCGCAGAATTTCAACGCCACCCTGACCTATTCCCACGACAGCAACCTGCTGATGGTGCTGCGCGGGCGCGCCGACATTGCTCTGGTGACGCGCTCCTATCTGAGCGATTACCTGCTGCGCAACGAGAAGGTTCGCGACGAGTTGCTGGTATCGCAACGCATTGATCAGGTTTACCACCACTATGCGATTCTGCGTCCTGCCGCGCCGATCACCGGCGAGGCGTTCGGCAAGCTGCTGCAAGGCCTGCGCGACAACGGCGAGATGCTGAAAATCTTCGATCCGTACAAGATTGTTGTGGTGCCAGTGCCGCATCACTGAGGCACCGATTTCTCTGCCAAGCCTAAATTTCCCCTGCCGGATCACGTCCCATCGTTGAACTGTCGACGATTATCGTGAGCCCGCCCCATGTCCAATCTGAATGACCTGACTGCCTTGTCTTTGCCTTCGGGCAGCCAACTGGTAGCCGATGCCACCGAAAGCCGTCTGAGCCTGAGCCTGGACGGGCAACCATTGATTCGCCTGCGCCTCGATCGCGAGGCCAAAGGGCCGATCCAGATCGATGAGCGTTTCGCCTTGCCGCCGGGGCAAGCGCTGTGGGCAGCCTGTTATTGGCTATTCGCCCGCGATCCCGAATGCCAGCAATTGACCTGGCAACTCGATCAACCGCCAACCGAAGCCTTGCTCAGCGGTTTGCTGGTGAGCACCGAGGTGGCCGGTGAATATCGCTGCGAGCGCACGTTGTTCTGGCAACTGCCGCAACCGTGGCTCGGTACGTCGCTGACCGGCAGCTATCCGCAGCAAATGGTCATCAGCGCTGGCAAGCGCCATCCACTGCGACCGGTGAAACCGCGCGGTGAAGTCTATCGGCGTTTCGATGCGCGGCTGGGCGCGTGGATTTCCCTGCGCACGGTGGAAATCGAAGAGGATCTGCCGCGCTTCAACCGTTGGCAGAACAGCCCGCGTGTCGCCAGTTTCTGGCAGGAAGAAGGCAGCATCGAGAAGCATCGCGAATACCTGAGCAAACTCGACGCCGACCCGCACACACTGACCTTGATCGGCTGTTTCGATGATCAGCCGTTCGCCTACTTCGAAGCTTATTGGGCCAAGGAAGATCGTATCGCGCCGTTCTACGATGCCGACGATTACGACCGGGGCATTCACATGCTGGTGGGGGAGGAGGATCACCGTGGCCCGCACAAAGTCGCGAGCTGGTTATCGGCGCTGGTGCATTACTTGTTTCTGGATGATCCGCGCACCCAGCGCGTGGTCGCCGAACCGCGTGCCGATAACGCGAAGATGATTGGCCACATGCAGAACCAGTGCTTCCACTGCGAGAAGGAATTCGACTTCCCGCACAAGCGTGCGGCGCTGATGATTCTGGGGCGTGAGCGGTTTTTTGATCGGTGCAAGTTGGCTTGAGGTGATCTGAAAGCAAAAGATCGCAGCCTTCGGCAGCTCCTACATTTGGAATGCGTTCCCCTGTAGGAGCTGCCGAAGGCTGCGATCTTTTTCTATCTGTCGACCCGGTCTCAGCGACGCCCCGCAATCACCACATCCCGACGACTGCTCGACACTTTGCGGCAGTGCACCAGCGCATCGCGAATCATGAAGTTGACCAGGGTCGGCGAAACACCGAGTTCCTTGGCGATGTCCTTTTGCGGCACACCGTGCAAGCGGTACATCTCGAACGCGTAGCGAGTGCGGCTGGGCAGCTCGGTCAGTGCGTCGGCGATGTGCTCCAGGGTGGAGAAGTTGATGTGCGAGGTTTCCGGCGAAGCACCTTGAATGACCACGTTCAGCCCTTCCTCTTCAGGGCCTGAGTATTTCTGCTCCAGCGCCTGTTTGCGGTAGTGATCGATGGCCAGGTTGCGCACGATCTGGAACAGATAACTCAGTTGCGCCTTGATCGACGACGTGATCGGTGGCGCCGATTGCAGTCGGAAAAACGCATCCTGCACCACGTCTTCGGCACGTGACCGGCAGCCGGTAATGCGGGCTGCAATCTTGACCAGAATCAGTCGATTGTCGACGAATGCCTGAAGTAGCGGTGAATCGCACCTGCTTGTGGATACTGGTTCCGTCATGGAAATCACCTTGCTGCCAAATAGGTTAGTGGGACGCCTCGGGGGGACGGGGCCGTCCTACACATCGAGCGACAAATTATGTTGAATGATAATGATTGTCAATTGAGAAAGAGAACTAATGATACAAATTGGTGCGTTGTGAGAACTGCGACACGCCGCCGCATCCCAGCCCCGTTGGCGATCCAGCCTGCCGACTAATTATTTCAAGACGTCATCCGTTCTCATTGGTGAATGGTTCCGGGTACCGAACCCCGACCAGACAGCATTCCGCAGCCTTGCGCGGTCGGCACAGACCGCGCCCTGCATGCCCTTGAGGGCGTGACGCAGCAACCCGATTCCACTCAGCAAGCCGACTTCAGGCAGGAAACCTCATGACCGACGCGTTCGACATCCCCAGCACTCTGGTCCAAGCCCTCCAGCGCCGCGCGGCCCTGACGCCGGATCAACTGGCCTTGCGTTTTCTTGCCGAAAACGAAGAACAGGCTGTGGTGCTCAGCTATCGCGAACTCGATCAACGCGCGCGCACGATTGCTGCCGCATTGCAGGCTGAGGCGGGATTTGGTGATCGCGCGGTGTTGTTGTTTCCCAGCGGCCCGGATTACGTCGCGGCGTTTTTTGGTTGCCTGTACGCGGGCGTGATCGCAGTGCCGGCGTATCCGCCGGAATCGGCGCGCCGACACCATCAGGAACGTTTGCTGTCGATCATCGCCGACGCCGAACCGCGTCTGCTGCTGACCAGCGCCGACCTGCGCGACGCCTTGCAGCAGATCGAAGGCGCGCCGCCGCTGTTGTGCGTCGACACACTCGACAATGCGCTGGCCGAAAAATGGCTTGAACCGAACCTGCCGCCAGAGCACATCGCCTTCCTGCAATACACCTCCGGCTCGACCGCGTTGCCCAAAGGCGTGCAGGTCAGCCACGGTAATCTGGTCGCCAACGAACTGTTAATCCGCCACGGTTTCGGCATTGATGTGAACCCGGATGATGTGATCGTCAGTTGGCTGCCGCTGTATCACGACATGGGGTTGATCGGCGGTCTGCTGCAACCGATCTTTAGCGGCGTGCCGTGCATTCTGATGTCGCCGGCGTACTTCCTCGGTCGGCCCCTTCGCTGGCTCGAAGCGGTTAGCCAATACGGCGGCACCATCAGCGGCGGGCCGGATTTCGCTTACCGTTTGTGCAGCGAACGGGTCAGCGAATCGGCGCTGGAGCGTCTCGACCTGAGCCGCTGGCGCGTGGCCTATTCCGGTTCCGAACCGATCCGCCTCGACACCCTTGAACGCTTCGCCGACAAGTTCGCGGCGAGCGGTTTCAGCGATGACAGTTTCATGGCCTCGTACGGTCTGGCCGAGGCCACGCTGTTCGTCGCCGGCACCCCACGCGGCACCGGCATTCCTGCACTGCGCGTGGACGATCAAGCGTTGGCGCAAAATCGTGCCGAGCCGGGCGATGGTTCCCCGATCATGAGTTGCGGTATCAGCCAGCCTGAGCACGCGGTGCTGATCGTTGAGCCCAACACGCTCGTAGAACTCGCCGACAATGCCGTCGGCGAAGTCTGGGCGACCGGCCCGAGCATTGCCCTCGGTTACTGGCGCAACCCCGAAGCCAGCGCCAAAACCTTCGTGCAGCACGCTGGCCGCACCTGGCTGCGCACTGGCGACCTGGGTTTTATCCGCAACGGCGAACTGTTCATCACCGGTCGCCTGAAAGACATGCTCATCGTGCGCGGCCACAACCTCTATCCGCAGGACATCGAGCAAACCGTCGAGCGTGAAGTTGAAGTGGTGCGCAAGGGCCGCGTCGCTGCATTCGCGATCAATCAGAATGGCGAAGAGGGTATTGGCATCGCTGCAGAAATCAGCCGCAGCGTGCAGAAAATCCTGCCGCCGGAAGCGTTGATCAAAGCCATTCGCCAAGCCGTGGCCGAGGCGTATCAAGAAGCGCCGAGCGTGGTCGTGTTGCTCAATCCCGGCGCACTGCCGAAAACCTCCAGCGGCAAATTGCAGCGCTCAGCGTGTCGCAATCGTCTGGCCGATGGCAGCCTCGACAGCTACGCGGTGTTCCCGTCGAGCGTCTCTGAAACTCAAGAATCGATAGCCAGCGCCTCCGAACTTGAAACGCTGATCGGCAAAATCTGGGCTGAGCAACTCAACGTCAAACAGGTCAACGCCGACGATCACTTCTTCCTGCTCGGCGGCAACTCGATCGCTGCCACGCAAGTGATCGCCCGTGTTCGCGAAGCACTCAGTCTGGAGCTGAGCCTTCGCCTGCTGTTCGAAGCGCCGACCCTCTCCGCGTTTGCCGCCGCAGTCGCCCAGCAACAACAGGACGGCGGCAGCGCGCAAGGTGAAATCACCGCGCTGTCACGTTCCGAGCCGATGCCGCAATCGCTGGCGCAAAACCGCTTGTGGATCACCTGGCAACTCGACCCGCACAGCAGCGCCTACAACATTCCCGGCGGCCTGCGCTTGCGTGGCGAACTCGATGAAGACGCACTGCGCGCCAGCTTCCAGCAATTGATCGAGCGCCACGAATCCCTGCGCACGCGTTTCTTTGAACGTGACGGCGTAGCTCTGCAACAAGTCGATGCGGCAGCCGATTTCAACCTGCAGTTGATCGACATCAGCGACCTGCCAGCCGATGAACGCGAAGGCCGCGCGCAGCAGATCCGCGACGACGAAGCCCGCACTCAGTTCGATCTGGAGAAAGGCCCGCTGCTGTGGGTGACGCTGATCCGTCTCGATGACGAAGATCATCAACTGCTGGTGACGATGCACCACATCATCGCTGACGGTTGGTCGCTGAACGTGTTGATCGACGAGTTCTCGCGCCTGTACGCCGCGGCCTCGCAAGGCGCAACGGCCAACCTCGCGCCGCTGCCAACCCAATACGCTGACTACGGCAGTTGGCAGCGCCAATGGCTGGCGCAAGGCGAGGGCGAGCGGCAACTGGCTTACTGGAAAGCGCAGTTGGGCGACGAGCATCCAGTGCTGGAACTGGCCACCGATCATCCGCGCTCGGCGCAACACAAACACAGCGCTGCACGTCACACCGTGCGTCTGGACGTCAGCCTCAGCGAGGCGATTCGCAACACAGCGCAAGCGCATCAATCGACACCGTTCATGCTGTTGCTCTCGGCGTTCCAGAGCCTGCTGCATCGCTACAGCGGTCAGCGTGATATTCGCATCGGCGTGCCCAACGCCAACCGTCCGCGCCTGGAAACTCAAAGCCTGATCGGCTTCTTCATCAACACCCAAGTGCTGCGCGCCGAGATCGATTCGCGCCTGCCATTCGTTGAGCTGCTGGCGCAAACCCGCCAGGCCACACTCGGCGCACAGGCGAATCAGGATCTGCCGTTCGAACAACTGCTCGAAGCTTTCCCGCAGGCCCGCGAACAAGGTCTGTTCCAGATCATGTTCAATCACCAGCAACGCGACCTCAGTGCGCTGAAGCGCCTGCCGGGTCTGCTCGCCGAAGAGTTGCCGTGGCACAGCCGCGAAGCCAAGTTCGACCTGCAACTGCACAGCGAAGAAGACCGTAATGGTCGCCTGACGTTGTCCTTCGACTACGCCAACGAACTGTTCGACGCCGCGACTATCGCGCGACTGGCCGAGCATTTCAGCAACCTGCTGCGCGCCGTCTGCGAACGTCCAGAACAAGCCATCGGCGATTTGCAATTGCTCACCGTCGGCGAACACGATCAGCAGAAAAACTGGAGCGTCGCGCCGTGCGCCCCGGCACAACAATGGCTGCCCGAACTGCTCGCCGAACAAGCGCGGCAAACCCCGCAACGCACCGCGCTGGTGTGGGAGGGCGGTAGCCTCGATTTTGCCGAACTGCACATGCAAGCCAACCGCCTCGCGCACTATCTGCGCGACAAAGGTGTCGGCCCGGACGTTTGCGTGGCCATCGCCGCCGAGCGTTCGCCACAACTGTTGATCGGCCTGTTGGCGATCATCAAGGCCGGCGGCGCTTACGTGCCGCTGGATCCGGAATACCCGGCTGATCGCCTGGCTTACATGCTCAGCGACAGCGGCGTCGAATTGCTCCTGACCCAGACCGAACTGCTCGGCCGTTTACCGGCCAGCGACGGCGTCAGCGTGATCGCCATGGACGCCCTGCACCTGGAAAACTGGCCGAGCCAGGCCCCGGGTCTGCACTTGCATGGCGACAACCTCGCCTACGTGATTTACACCTCGGGCTCCACCGGCCAGCCGAAAGGCGTCGGCAATACGCATGCGGCACTGGCCGAACGTCTGCAATGGATGCAGAGCGCTTACGCGTTGAATGAAACCGATGTGCTGATGCAAAAGGCGCCGATCAGTTTCGACGTCTCGGTGTGGGAATGCTTCTGGCCGTTGATCACTGGCGCGCGCCTGCTGATTGCCGGCCCTGGCGAACACCGCGATCCGCATCGCATCGCCCAATTGGTGCAAGAACACGGCGTGACCACGCTGCACTTTGTACCGCCGCTGCTTTCGCTGTTCATCGACGAACCGCTGAGCGCCGAATGCACCAGCCTGCGCCGCGTTTTTTCCGGTGGTGAAGCGCTGCCCGCTGAACTGCGCAACCGCGTGTTGGCGCAACTGCCGGCGGTGCAATTGCACAACCGTTACGGCCCGACCGAAACCGCGATCAACGTCACCCACTGGCATTGCAGCACTGCAGATGGCGAGCGTTCGCCGATTGGCCGGCCGCTGGGCAACGTGATTTGCCGCGTGCTCGACGCTGATCTCAATCTTGTACCGGCCGGTGTGCCGGGTGAGTTGTGCATCAGCGGCATTGGTCTGGCTCGCGGTTACCTCGGTCGTCCTTCGTTGACTGCCGAGCGTTTTGTCGTTGATCCATTGGGCGAGCATGGCGCACGTTTGTACCGCACTGGCGACCGCGCGCGCTGGACGTCTGACGGCGTGATCGAATACCTCGGTCGCCTCGATCAGCAGGTCAAACTGCGTGGTTTCCGTGTCGAACCGGAAGAAATCGAAGCGCGGTTACTCGCTCAGGACGGCGTCGCCCAAGCCGTGGTGCTGGTGCGCGAAACCGCTGCCGGCGCGCAACTGATCGGCTACTTCACCGCGACCGATGCCAGTGAACATCACGACGAACAAATCGCTCGTCTGAAAACCGCACTCGCCACCGAACTGCCGGAATACATGGTGCCGGCGCAACTGATGCGCCTCGACGCTATGCCGCTCAGCCCCAGCGGCAAACTCGACCGCCGTGCCTTGCCCGAGCCGCAATGGCAAGTGCGTGAACACGTCGAACCAGTGACTGAGCTGGAACAGCAAATCGCCGCGATCTGGCGCGAAGTCCTTGGCCTGAGCCTGGTCGGTCAGCGCGACGACTTCTTCGCCCTCGGCGGCCACTCGCTGCTGGCCACGCAAATCATCTCGCGCACCCGTCAGGCCTGCGACGTCGAGCTGCCGCTGCGCGCGTTGTTCGAGCACAGCGAACTCGGTGATTTCGCCGAACAGATTCGCTTGATTCAGGTCAGTGGCCGCACCAACAAGCAGCCGCCAATCGCCAAAGTCGACCGCAGTAAACCAGTGCCGCTGTCGTACTCGCAACAGCGCATGTGGTTCCTCTGGCAGATGGAACCGGACAGCCCGGCGTACAACGTCGGTGGCATGGCGCGCCTGCGTGGCGTGTTGCACGTCGAGCGTTTCGAGGCTGCGTTGCAAGCGCTGATGCTGCGCCACGAAACCCTGCGCACGACGTTCCCGAGCGTCGATGGCATCGCCCGTCAACAGGTGCATGCCGAGACCGGCGTGCGCATGGGCTGGAAGGATTTCTCGAAAATTGCCGCCGATCAGCGCGAGCAACAGGTTCAGCAATTCGCCGATGAAGAAGCGCATCTGCCGTTCGATCTGGAAACTGGCCCGCTGCTGCGCGCCTGTCTGGTGAAGACCGCCGAGCACGAGCATTACTTCGTGCTGACCCTGCACCACATCGTCACCGAAGGCTGGGCGATGGATATCTTCGCCCGCGAACTCAGCGCACTGTACGAAGCGTTTGTCGACGACCGCGATTCGCCGCTGCAACCGCTGCCGGTGCAGTACCTCGACTACAGCGTCTGGCAGCGCAACTGGCTGGAATCCGGCGAGCGACAGCGCCAACTCGATTACTGGACGGCGCAACTCGGTCGCGAACATCCGTTGCTGGAATTGCCCGGCGACCGCCCGCGTCCGCCGGTGCAAAGCCACCAGGGCGAGCTGTTCCGTTTCGACCTGAGCGACGACCTCGCGACGCGGGTTCGTGCGTTCAACGCGCGAAACGGTCTGACCTTGTTCATGACCATGACCGCCGCGCTCGCCACGCTGCTTTACCGCTACAGCGGGCAGACCGATCTGCGCATCGGCGCGCCGGTGGCCAACCGTATTCGGCCGGAAAGCGAAGGGCTGATCGGTGCGTTCCTCAACACCCAAGTGCTGCGTTGCCAGCTCGACGGCATGATGTCGGTCGGCGAATTGTTCGAGCAGGTTCGCCACACGGTGATCGAAGGGCAATCGCACCAGGATCTGCCGTTCGATCATCTGGTTGAAGCCTTGCAGCCGCCGCGCAGTGCCGCGTACAACCCGCTGTTCCAGGTGATGTGCAATGTGCAGCGCTGGGAATTTCAGCAAAGCCGCATGCTCGCCGGGATGACCGTCGAATATCTGGCCAACGATGCGCGGGCGACCAAGTTCGACCTCAACCTGGAAGTCACCGACCTCGACCATCGTCTCGGTTGCTGCCTGACGTACAGCACCGATTTGTTCGATGAGCCGACCATCGCGCGCATGGCCAGACATTGGCGCAACTTGCTCGAAGCGTTGATCGCCGATCCGCAACAGCGCCTCAGTGAATTGCCGCTGCTTGACGCGCCCGAGCAACAGCAACTGCTCGACAGCCTCGGCATCGAGCCGGGCGAGCATCGTCTCGACCAGTGCATTCATCACCTCTTCGCCGAACAGGCACTGGCGCGCAAAGACGCAGCGGCCCTGACTTTCGCCGGGCAGACTTTGAGCTACGCCGAACTCGACGCGCGTGCCAATCGTCTGGCCTGGGCGTTGCGGGCGCGTGGCGTCGGCCCGCAAGTGCGCGTAGGCCTGGCACTGGAGCGTTCGCTGGAAATGGTCATCGGCCTGCTGGCGATTCTCAAGGCCGGCGGCGCTTATGTGCCGCTGGATCCGGAATACCCGCTCGACCGTCTGCATTACATGATTGAAGACAGCCGCATTGGGCTGCTGCTCAGTGATCGCGCGATGTTTAAAGCGCTCGGCGATCTGCCTCCGAGCGTGGCGCGTTGGTGCCTGGAAGACGACAGCGCGGCGCTCGCCGATTACCCGGCCACTGAGCTGCCGTTTATCAGCCTGCCGCAGCATCAGGCCTACCTGATTTACACCTCGGGTTCGACCGGTAAGCCGAAAGGCGTGGTGGTTTCCCACGGCGAAGTCGCCATGCACTGTCAGGCCGTGATCCAGCGGTTTGGCATGCGCCCGGACGACTGCGAACTGCACTTCTATTCGATCAACTTCGATGCGGCGACTGAGCGTTTGTTGGTGCCGCTGCTCAGCGGCGCGCAAGTGGTGCTGCGTGCGCAAGGTCAGTGGGACGCGGAAGAAATCTGTGGTTTGATCCGCAAGCATAAAATCAACGTGCTCGGTTTCACCCCGAGCTACGGCAGCCAGTTGGCGCAGTTCCTCTCTACGCAAAACGAGATCCTGCCGGTGCGGATGATCATCACCGGCGGTGAAGCGCTGACCGGAGAGCACCTGCAACGCATTCGTGCAGCGTTCAAACCGGCGATGTTTTTCAACGCTTACGGCCCGACGGAAACCGTGGTCATGCCGCTGGCCAGTCTGGCGCCGGAGGTGCTGGAAGAGGGTGCGGGCAGTGTGCCGATCGGCAGCGTGATTGGCGCGCGTGTTGCGTACATTCTTGACGCCGATCTGGCGCTGGTGCCACAGGGCGCGACCGGTGAATTGTTCGTCGGCGGCGCGGGTCTGGCGCAGGCGTATCACGATCGTCCGGGCATCACTGCTGAGCGTTTTGTCGCGGATCCGTTTGCCGCTGACGGCGGACGCATGTACCGCACTGGCGACCTGGTACGCCAGCGTGGCGATGGCTTGGTTGAATACCTGGGCCGGATCGACCATCAAGTGAAAATTCGTGGTTTCCGCATCGAGTTGGGCGAAATCGAAACCCGTCTGCTTGATCACGCTTCGATCCGCGAAGCCGTGGTGCTCGCCCTTGATGCGCCAAGCGGCAAACAACTGGTGGGCTATCTGGTGACTGAAGTCGCCGAGCAAAGCGAAGCCAGACAGGCTGAACTGCGCGAAGCCCTCAAGTCACACCTCAAGACACAACTGCCGGATTACATGGTGCCGACGCACCTGATTCTGCTGGCGAGCATGCCGCTGACCGCCAACGGCAAACTCGATCGTCGTGCTTTGCCGGCGCCGGATCCGGAGCTCAATCGCCAGGATTACGTGGCGCCGAGCAACGAATTGGAACAGACCCTGGCGCAGATCTGGTGCGCGGTGCTCAATGTCGAACAGGTCGGCCTCAACGACAATTTCTTCGAACTCGGTGGCGACTCGATTCTGTCGATTCAAGTGGTCAGCCGCGCGCGTCAGCAAGGCATTCATTTCAGCCCGCGTGATCTGTTCCAGCATCAGACTGTGCAGACCCTCGCCGCAGTAGCCAGCCGCAGCGAACAAGTGACAGCGGAGCAAGGCTTGGTGACCGGTGAATCGCGTCTGACGCCGATTCAGCATTGGTTCTTCGACACGGAAATTCCGGAGCGTCAGCACTGGAATCAGGCGCTGTTGCTGGAGCCAACCGTGGCGCTGCAACCGCATCGTCTGGAGCAAGCGCTGCTGGCGGTGATCGAGCAGCATGATGCCCTGCGTCTGCGCTTCACCGAGTCCAACGGCCAGTGGCAAGCGACGCACCAACCGGTGTCGGATGCGGCGGTGTTGTGGCAAGTGCGCGTGCCGTCGATGGAAAAGTGTGAAGCGCTGTTCGCCGATGCGCAGCGCAGCCTCGACCTTGCGCAAGGCCCGCTGCTGCGTGCCGTGCTGGTCGACGGCCCGGAAGCTCAGCAACGCCTGTTTATCGCGATTCATCACTTGGTGGTCGATGGCGTGTCGTGGCGCGTGATGCTCGACGATTTGCAAACCGTGTACCGCCAACTCGACGCCGAGCAAGCGGTGAAACTGCCAGCAAAAACCAGTGCCTTCAAAGACTGGACCGCACGCTTGCAGGCCTACGCCGGTAGCGAATCCCTGCGCGAAGAACTCAACTGGTGGCAAACCCAGTTGGCCGGTCAGAACGCCGATCTGCCTTGCGAAAACCCGCAGGGCGGCCAGCAGAATCGTCATGCACAAACCGTCAGCGTGCGCCTCGATGCCGAGCACACCAAACAGCTGCTGCAACAGGCGCCGGCCGCTTATCGCACGCAGGTCAACGATCTGCTGCTGACGGCACTGGCCCGCGTGCTGTGCCGCTGGAGCGGTCAGCCTTCGGCGCTGATTCAACTGGAAGGCCACGGTCGCGAAACCCTGTTCGACGAAATCGACCTGACTCGCACCGTCGGCTGGTTCACCAGTGCTTACCCGCTGCGCCTGACCCCGCACAACATCGAAGAGGCCGCAGGGCAGGGCGCTTCGATCAAGGCAATCAAAGAGCAACTGCGCGCGATACCGCACAAAGGTCTGGGCTATGGCGTGCTGCGTTATCTGGCCGATGATTTCACTCAGCGCAGCATGGAGGCGCTGCCGCATGCACCGGTCACCTTCAACTACCTCGGCCAGTTCGACCAGAGCTTCGCCAGCGATGCACTGTTCCGCCCGCTGGATGAGCCGGTTGGCGCTGCCCACGATCCGCAGGCGCCATTGCCGAATGAATTGAGCGTCGACAGTCAGGTGTATGGCGGTGAATTGCTCTTGCGCTGGACGTTCAGCGCCGAGCGTTACGACGCGCAAACCATCCATGATCTGGCCGATGCGTACCTCGGTGAGCTGCAAAGCCTGATCGGCCATTGCCTGCAAGACGAAGCCGGTGGCCTGACGCCGTCGGACTTCCCGCTGGCCAAACTGACTCAGGCGCAACTTGATGCCTTGCCGGTGCCGGCCGCGCACATCGAAGACGTCTATCCGTTGACGCCGATGCAGGAAGGCATGTTGCTGCACACCTTGCTCGAACCGGGCACCGGTCTGTACTACATGCAGGATCGCTACCGCATCAACAGCGAACTCGACGCCGAGCGTTTTGCCCAGGCGTGGCAAGCGGTGATCGCCCGTCATGAAGCGTTGCGCGCCTCGTTCTGCTGGAACGTCGGCGAAGACATGCTGCAAGTGATTCACACGCCGGGTCGCACACCAATCGAATATCTGGACTGGAGCGCCATCGCCGAAACCGAGCAGGAACCGAAGCTGCAAGCCTTGCTGAAAAGCGAGCGTGAGGCCGGGTTCGATCTACTCAATCAGGCGCCATTCCATCTGCGCCTGATCAAGGTCGGCGCGGCGCGTTACTGGTTCATGATGAGCAACCACCACATCCTTATCGATGCCTGGTGCCGCTCGTTGCTGATGAACGACTTCTTCGAGATTTACACCGCTCTGGGTGAAGGTCGCAAAGCGCAACTCGCCGTGCCGCCGCGTTATCGCGATTACATCGGCTGGCTGCAACGCCAGAGTCTCGCCGAAGCACGGCAGTGGTGGCAGCAGAACCTGCAAGGGTTCGAGCGCACCACGCCGATCCCGAGCGACCGTCCGTTCCTGCGCGAACATGCCGGTGAAAGCGGCGGCATGATCGTCGGCGACCGCTACACCCGCCTCAAAGTCGAGGACGGTGCGCGTCTGCGTGAATTGGCGCAGGCGCATCAGTTGACCATCAACACCTTCGCCCAAGCGGCGTGGGCCTTGGTGCTGCGACGCCTGAGTGGTGATCGCGACGTGCTCTTCGGCGTCACCGTGGCCGGGCGGCCGGTGGAAATGCCGGAGATGCAACGCACCGTCGGTCTGTTCATCAACAGCATCGCGCTGCGGGTGCAGATGCCGGCAGACGATGAACGCAGCAGCGTGCGTCAGTGGCTCAGTGCTTTGCTCGACAGCAACATGCAACTGCGCGAGTACGAATACCTGCCGCTGGTGAACATCCAGGAACAAAGCGAATTGCCGAAAGGCCAGCCGCTGTTCGACAGCCTGTTCGTCTTCGAAAATGCCCCGGTGGAAGTCTCGGTACTGGATCGCGCGCAGAGCCTGAACGCGACCTCGGACTCCGGACGAACCCACACTAACTTCCCGTTGACGGCGGTGTGCTACCCGGGCGATGACCTTGGTCTGCACCTGTCGTATGACCAGCGTTATTTCGACGAATCGACCATCGAGCGCATGCTCGGCGAGTTCAAGCGTCTGCTGCTGGCGCTGGTCGAGGGCTTCCATGGCGACATGGCTGATCTGCCGCTGCTGGGCGCTGAGGAGCAGGATTTCCTGCTGCACGGTTGCAACCAGAGTGCCCACGATTATCCGCTGGAGCAGAGCTATGTGGCGCTGTTCGAAACGCAGGTTACCGCGCATCCGCAACGCATCGCCGCGACGTGCCTTGATCAGCAACAGAGCTATGCCGAGCTGAACCACAACGCCAACCGTCTCGGCCATGCACTGGTCGCGGCGGGTGTGCAGACGGATCAACCGGTGGCGTTGCTCGCCGAACGCAATCTCGACCTGCTCGGCATGATCATCGGCAGCTTCAAGGCGGGCGCGGGTTATCTGCCGCTGGATCCGGGTCTGCCGAGTCAGCGTTTGCAACGCATCATCGAGCTGAGCCGCACGCCGGTGCTGGTGTGCAGCGAGGCGTGTCGCGAACAGGCGCAGACCTTGCTGGATGAATTCAGTTGCGCCAATCGTCCACGGCTTCTGGTTTGGGAAGAAGTGCAGGCTTTGGCGTTGTCGGCGACGAATCCTGGCATTTACTGCGGCCCGGACAACCTCGCTTACGTGATCTACACCTCGGGCTCCACCGGCCTGCCGAAAGGCGTGATGGTCGAACAGCGCGGCATGCTCAATAACCAGTTGAGCAAGGTGCCGTACCTGAATTTGAGTGACGCCGATGTGATCGCGCAGACCGCTTCGCAGAGCTTCGATATTTCGGTCTGGCAGTTCCTTGCCGCGCCGCTGTTCGGCGCGCGAGTGGACATTGTGCCGAATACGATTGCCCACGATCCGCAAGGTCTGCTGAAGCATGTGCAAGCGCAAGGCATCACCGTGCTGGAGAGCGTGCCGTCGCTGATTCAGGGCATGCTCGCTTCGGATCGCCTGAGTCTCGATGGCTTGCGCTGGATGTTGCCGACCGGTGAGGCGATGCCGCCGGAGCTGGCGCATCAGTGGTTGCTGCGTTATCCGCAGATTGGTCTGGTCAACGCGTATGGCCCGGCAGAATGTTCCGATGACGTGGCGTTCTTCCATGTCGACATGGCCTCGACGCGCGGCAGTTATTTGCCGATCGGCACACCGACCGACAATAACTTGCTCTATCTGCTCGATGGCGCGCTGGAACTGGTGCCGTTGGGTGCGGTGGGTGAGTTGTGTGTGGCGGGCACGGGCGTCGGTCGCGGTTATGTCAGCGATCCGCTACGCACCGCGCCAGTGTTTGTACCGAACCCGTTCGGCGCGCCGGGCGAGCGTCTGTATCGCACCGGTGACCTGGCGCGGCGGCGTAGCGATGGTGTGTTGGAGTACGTTGGCCGCGTCGACCATCAGGTGAAAATTCGTGGTTACCGGATTGAGCTGGGTGAGATCGAAGCGCGTCTGCATGAACAGCCGGAAGTGCGCGATGGCGCAGTCGGTGTGCAGGAGGGCGTCAACGGCAAGCACTTGGTTGGTTATCTCGTCGCAGCAGACTCCGCGTTGAATTCGAGCGAACGCCTTGAGCGGATCAAGCAGCGTCTGCGCGCCGAACTGCCGGAATACATGGTGCCGTTGCACTGGTTGTGGCTCGATCAACTGCCGCTGAATGCCAACGGCAAACTTGATCGCAAAGCCTTGCCGGCGCTGGAGATCGGTCAACTGCAGAGTCAGGATTACCTGGCGCCGCGCAATGAGCTGGAGCAGACGCTGGCGGACATTTGGGCCGAGGTGTTGAAGGTCGAGCAGGTCGGTGTGCGCGATAACTTCTTCGAACTGGGCGGGCATTCGTTGCTGGCCACGCAGATCGCTTCGCGTGTGCAGAAATCCTTGCAACGAGATGTGCCGCTGCGGGCGATGTTCGAGTGCAGCACGGTGGAGGAGTTGGCCGAGTACATTGATGGGCTGGCGGCGAGTGACATTACCGAGGAGAAGGTGGATCGGTTGAATGATCTGATGGCGGAGCTGGAAGGACTGTAAAGATCAAAAGATCGCAGCCTGCGGCAGCTCCTACAGAGAACATCGCGTTTCCTTGTAGGAGCTGCCGCAGGCTGCGATCTTTTTGCTTTCAGGCGTCAGCGACTTCAACACAAACCGCATCATTTCCCCGATTGACGACAACCAACCGGCAGCTCAGTCTGCCGGTTCTGTTTTTTACCGCGCAGGTGAATCGATGCCCTTCTTTACGGTTGACGGACAAGCGCTGCATTACATTGATCAAGGCACCGGCCCGGCGGTACTGCTCGCCGGCAGCTATCTGTGGGATCAGGCCATGTGGGCGCCGCAGATCGCCGCGCTATCGCCACACTACCGGGTGATCGCCCTCGATCTGTGGGGCCACGGCGAGTCAGGCCGGCTACCGGAAGGCACCGCCTCCCTGGACGACATCGCCGGGCAGGCGCAGGCCTTGCTCGATCATCTACAGATTGATCAGGTCACTCTCGTCGGATTGTCGGTCGGCGGAATGTGGGGCGCACGTCTCGCGCTGGCGGCACCGCAGCGGATCAACGGGCTGGTGCTGATGGACACCTACCTCGGCGTCGAACCGGAACCTACCCGCCAGTACTATTTCTCGCTGTTCAAGCAAATCGAAGACACCGGCGAAATCTCCGAGCAACTGCTCGACATCGTCGTACCGATCTTCTTCCGCCCGGGCATCGATCCGCAGTCGCCGCTGTATCAGGCATTCCGCGCGAAACTGGCGGCGTACAGCGCAGATCGCCTGCGCGAAAGCATCGTGCCGATGGGGCGCATCACCTTTGGCCGCGAAGATTTGTTGCCGCGTCTGGGCGAATTGAACGCTGCCAGCACGCTGGTGCTGTGCGGCGATCAGGACAAACCGCGCCCACTGTCAGAGGCCAAGGAAATGGCCGCGTTGATTGGTTGCCCGTGGGCGCTGGTGCCGGAAGCGGGGCATATCTCCAATCTGGAGAATGCGCAGTTTGTGACGGAGGTGTTGATTGCCTTTTTGTCTGAACAGAAGCGTTCCATCGCCTGAACCACCTTTCTGCATCCCGCGCTACTGTCAACTCTGACAGTAGCGCGGCTCTCTCGAACAGGCATCAAATGGCTTCGCCCGGTGTGGGCTGAATCGTGTGATCGCCGACAGGAGAGTCGTCATGTCAAATCAATCAGCAAATGATCCTGAACTTCCGGTTCCATTGGTAGTAGATGCGTCGTACAACTCGACTTTGTCCCCTGGCAAGGCGTTGAGCGGTACAACTGTACGAATTGATTTTCCGGGGCTCAGTACCGCACATACTGTCCGGCTCTTTTGGGCACGGCCCGGCCATATCGAGGAATTTACCACCCAGTCAAAGGGCGCTTCACTTCCCGCAGAGGTGTTTATTTCAGCGTCGCTCGTTGGTCTATCTGTCGGTAAAACCGTGCAGGTTTGGTATGAGGCAAGTTCGGGCGGGGACGTGATGCTTTCTCACAAACTCGATCTGACCGTAGAACACATTCCCCCCGCCGATTTGCCGGAGCCGCGGTTACCCGATGTCGTCATGATCGAAGGTACTGTATTTCTGGACATGCGCAGGTTCTCAGGTAACGCGCGTGTGCAGCTTGCCCCTTGGTGGCTCATCGAACTGGGGCAGCACATGTGGATCAGCGTAGTCGGGCAACGCAATTATCCTACCCATGAAACGCTGGAATTGGTCACGGCGCGGCAAGTGACCTCCGAGGAGGTCAGCAACGGTCTGGAATTGACCATTGATCGAAGCTGGTTGAGTGGACTCGACGATAAATCGGCTTTGACGCTGAAGACGTTTGTTACGTACGACAAAGGCTCGAATATTGAGACCGCGCATGAATTGCCACGCTGGACCAATATTTTGCTGAAGTCAGATACCGATTTACCGGCACCTACCGTCGAACAGACGTTGAACGGTGTGCTGAACCCGGAACTGGTCTCGGAAAAAGTGACCATCGTTATCAAGTACGACGGCATGCGCTTGACTGACAAGATCAAGCCGTTTTGGCGTGGCACTCCGGGAGACGGTTCGCCTGAGCTGGCAACTGTTCATGGTAATGCTGAAGGGACTGTTGAAGTTGCCGTAAGCGCATCGGCAGTGGCCGCCAATGAGGGTAATACGGTCGAAGTGAGCTACATGGTCGAGCGCGATGACATCGAGCGACCTTCACCGATTACTCGAGTGACAGTGCAGAAGCAGCGCTATGTTCATGTAGAAAATTTTGATGATCAGGAGGTGAAACTTGTCAGTGTCGCTGACGATTACACATTCAATTTACCCACCATGTCGATCAAGTTGGTTGAGGGCGCAGAACCGGCAGGCATCATGCGTTATGGCTACACCACCGTCGGGTTCATTGAACAACTTTCTTTTGGCATGTGCATTAACTCGAGCATGACCACGCCACCCCAACGCATTCAGTTTGATTTTCAGGCGGATTACGAGCGGATTTCGTTCACGTGGGCCCATCTGCACCATAAGGGTGTCGTAACGTATTTCGATATCAATGGTGATATTTTGGGAACGCGTGAATATCACGGGATAAACGAAGGAGGCGATCTGCATCAATTGATCGATTTCGTCGCCCCTGACCAATCTCGAATCAAGAGCATGCAAGTTGTGGCGCAGGACTATAGCTTTCTGGACTTTTTCACAATGTGTGGTTGATCCTTTAAGCCAAAAAAAGCCCGCTACTTAGAGCGGGCTTTTCTCATTACTTAGGCCCAAGAATCTGCGCCAATTTGTCCGGTGAAGGCGCGCCTTGCTGCTGTTGCAGTTCGCCCTTGGCATCCATGTAGAAAATCGCCGGGGTGGCCTGCAAATCCAGGTCTTCCATCAACTGCATGTTCGCCGCCAGTTTGGTTTGCACGGCTGCGGGAATATCTTTCAAGGCCTTGAGCGAGCTGCCCTTGCCAGCCTTCTCGTGATCTTCCAGAGCTTTGGCCGGGTCTTTTGCGGCCAGCAGTGCAGCGGATTTGCCCGGGCTGTCTTCGCGGATGATGCCGACCATGATGTGGCGCAATTGCACCTTGCCGGATTTCACCCAGGGCCGCGCCTGTTCCCAGAACATGTTGCAGTACGGGCAGTTCGGGTCGCTGAACAGATACACGGTACGCGGTGCATCTTTGTTGCCGTCCTGAATCCAGTTGCTCGCCTCGAACTTGGCCCAGACTTCCTTGGCCATTGGCGCGTAGACCAGTTTCTGCAACGGTTCGCTGCTCAAGTCCTTGCCGTCGGCATCGTACATATTGCCGAGAATCACGTGTTTGCCATCCGCGGTCAGGTACAGCGCCATGCCGCGATTCTGGTATTGCGCCGCATAGCCGCGCAAACCGTCGGGAGCATCGAACTGGCCGACGATTTTCGCGCCTTTGGCTTCGATCTGTTTGATCGCGGCCGGCAGTTCTTCAGCGGCCTGCACGGACGGCAGGTGCAACAGGGCAGTGCCCAGAGTCAGCGTCAGCAGGTGGCGGAGGCGGGGCATGGCAGTTTCCTTGCAGAGTTGACCGTCGCTGCGGCCGGATTGGGACTTGAAGGCGCGGTGTCGAAGTTTTCCAGCGCGCGCGCCAGGCTGGCATTGGACAACTCGCCCAAGTGGCTGCCCAGCAGGCGGCCATCAGGGCTATAGAACAGCGTAGTCGGCAAAGCCATGGAACCCACGGCTTGACCGAGTCGGCCGCCGCGATCGAACAACACGTTGTTCAAACTCAGGCCTTGGGTTTCGAGAAACGTCGCGACACTTTGCATGCTTTCGGCCTGATTGACGAACAGGAAGGTCAGGTCGGGACGTTGTTGCTGAGCGTTTTCCAGCACCGGCATTTCCCGTCGGCACGGCGGGCACCAGGTCGCCCAGAGGTTGATCACCAGCGGGCCACCCTGATAATCGCTGAGTTTGACCGTCTCCCCGGCGGCATTGCGCAGGGCAATGTCCGGCAGGCGCGTGCCCTGTTCGTAAATGTTCAGTGACAGCGTCGCCAGCAGCCAGAACACCACGCCACTGGCTACGCCAAAACCCAACGGTCGACGCAAGCCCGGACGACGCCAGCCGCGATACAGCGCTGCCAACAGCAAAACGATCACCCCCGGCCAGGCCAGAAAACCACCATCGCGCAGGTCGATGATTTGCCACGGGTCATTGCGGTAGTGCGACCAGTACATCAGCACAAACGCGATGCGCGCGGCCAACATGCCCAGCAGAAACAGACTGAACAGCGCCGACTCGGGGTTATCACCGCCGCGCTTGGCCACCCGCCAGCCGACAAACGTCGCCAGCGCCAAAGCACTGATCAGCAGCAGGTGGTTAAGCGCGATGGCAAAAGTGCCGAGGGTGAAAGTCAGCATTAATTGGCGTCCCGGGTGGTGGCCCAGCGTTGCAGGAAGGCGTCGGCATCGACTTCGCCGGTGATGCGCTGGCTGCGGCGTTCTTCGCCGTCAGTGCCGATCCAGACGAAACTCGGTGGCCCCGGCACTTTGTAACGGCTGAGCAGTTCGCGGCTGGCAGCGTTGTCGGCGGTGACATCGAGCCTGAGCAGACGCACATCGCTCAGCGCCTGCATGACCTTATCCTTGCCGAACACCTGTTTCTCCATGACTTTGCACGACACGCACCAGTCGGCGTAGTAATCGAGCAGCACCCACTGGCCCTTGGCTTTCGCAGCATCCAGTTCGCTTTGCAAAGCGGCAGGATCCTTGATGGTGGTGAACGCTTCGTGGCCATTCGGTGCGGCGCTTGCGGTGCGACCGGCACTGTAAACCTGCAGTGGTTGGTACGGATCATCACTGCCGCCCGCCGCGCCGATCACCAGCAAACTGCCCCACAAACCCAGCAGCAGTGCAGTGGCGCCGAACATCTGCGCAACCCGGCCAAAGCCTTCGGATTGTTTCCAGGCGCTGTAAGCAGCGATCAACAGCAGCGCACCGCACAGGCCCAGCCACAACGACGGATCCAGCACCGGACGCAGCATCAGCAACGCGGTAGCAAGAAAGAGGAAACCGAACACGCCTTTAAGCAGGTTCATCCACGCGCCCGGTTTTGGCAGGAAGCGATTGCCGACAGTCACCAGCAGCAACAGCGGTACGCCAATACCAATACCCAGCGAGAACAGAATCAAACCGCCGTGCAGCGCATTGCCACTCTGCGCGATATACAGCAATGCTCCGGCCAGCGGCGCGGTCATGCACGGGCCGACCAGCAGACCGGACAACGCGCCCAAAACACCGGCGCCAATCAGGCTGCCACCACTGCGACTGCGTGAGGCGTGTTCAAGACGATCACGCAGCGCCACCGGCAGTTGCAGTTCAAAGAAGCCGAACATCGGCAACGCCAGCACCACGAAGATCGCGGCAAAGGTGCCGAGCAGCCAAGGGTTTTGCAGCCACGCTTGCAGGTTGGCACCGAGCAGCGCGGCAATCACGCCCATCGCGGCATACACCAGCGCCATGCAAATCACATAACTGCCGGCCAGCGCAAAACCTCGACGCGGAGTGGCGCCGCTGCCGACGACCATGCCCGCCAGAATCGGCAGCATCGGCAACGTGCAAGGGGTGAAGGCCAGCAACAGACCAAGGCCGAAGAACACCAGCAAGCTCCAGCCCAGCGCGCGCTGTTGCAGGCTGCTGGCCAACGCTTGATCCGGTGCTTCGGTACTGGCGGCGACGGCGGCTTTGCCCCCCAGATCAATCACGCGGGTTTGCGGCGGGTAGCACAGGCCAGCATCGGCACAGCCCTGATAGCTGACTTTGATCTGGCCGCTGGCCGAGGCCGGGATTTTCACTTCCAAGCCTTGGCGGTAAACCGGTTGCTCACCGAAAAACTCATCGCTGTGGGATTCACCTGTCGGCAGCGCTGGCTGTTGTTCAGCGGTCAGACCATCGAATTTCAGGCGTTTCTGATACAGGTAGTAGCCGTCGGTGATTTGCCAGAACAGCTGGGTTTCACCGGATTCCAGGCGTTCGGAGGTGAGCACGAACGCCTTGTCGACCGGCAAAAATTCCGGTTTTGATTCGAAAGGATTATTCCCGGCCTGGGCCAGACTCGAAATCAGCAGTGCAAAAAAAAGAAAAAAATGACGCATGGAGGAGCCTTGTCCCTGTGCAAGTGGGGTGAACAATGGGCGGTGGCGATTAACCGATGATTAACCGCCATCCCCATTGATTACGGATGGGGAGTCCGACGCCAGCGCACAGAAGCTTACAGGAGAGTTCAGTCCTTTATCAGCCCGGGCCAAGAGACGTCGGAAACAGCATGGGGCCCGGTTATTTTTTTCGAGCTTTGTTCATATTTCAGATACTGATTGTCGTCCAGGAAGACGTAAAAATATCTATCGAAGGTCGGGTAGTCGTTTGTTACTGCAGTCATCATACGGTATTTGTATTGTTCCAATTCTGCCCAAGGAGAGTTTTTCAGGGGGCGTATTTCGAATGCTTTAGAATAAAGGTCATAGACTAAATAGTTGCCGTCATTCATTAAAAACCAATAAACTTCCTTGTCGGCCGAACTTTCGGCCCACATGACGCCCACTATGTTGTAGAAGTAAGGTTGTAACACTGCCCATATGGACTGTTCGATAGGTTTTTTTGAGCGGGCTTTGTCGGTTTTCTGGTTGAACTCGCAGACGTAAGGTGCATCGTCTTCCTCATAGAATAGCCAGAGGGTATCGTTACCCCCGTCCCAGCTGGGGGCAGTGGTGGTGAAGCCAAAGTACAAATATTCGGCAGCCTTGTCGAAACCATGCCAATGATCGGTAACAATGGCGGGATAGCCGGGGGGAACTTTATTGTCTCCAAGGTTGAAGCGCTTATAGCAGTTATAGTCTTTGAAAAAGAAGTAAATACGGTCGGGGCCGGAGCGCCAATCAACCGCTACAAAGTTTTTGCTCATGTTAAAACTCACATTGAAGATGTTATTAAAAGTAATGGGGGTGTGTTGCGGGTTTAACTTGTTTGGGCACAGCGTGGCGGATGATTAACCTCACCGGAAACTCGCCTGCCCGACAGGCGCCTCGATGAATCGGTTCAATCGCGTAATAGTCCTGGCCAGTTTCCATCATTGACGTCAGTCGGTCCTGCGAGCAATTCACGCGTCCAAAGGTTGAACCTGAGGTACTGGTTTCCCGTCAGAAAAACATAGTAATGACTCTCTGCCAGTGACCGGTCGTTTTGCACGGCGGTTACGATCCTGTCTTTAAAGTGGGTCAGCGCGGGGTAGAGAGCGTCGATAGGGAAGAGGCGTAGTGTGTTTACGTCATTCGTGAGATTCAGAAGCAGGCAGGTACCATCATTGAGCAAGAACTCAAACTCCCGAGGCTGCTGTGCTCGTTCTCGCCAAGTACCAGCAACAATTCGATCGAAGAAGGGTTCCAATTTAGACCAGGGAGATTTGGAGAGGGGCATGAAGCTATTAACTTTGTCGAGATCCTGATCGTATTTGCAGACCATGGGTTGCTCGCGGTCATAGTAGAATAACCACAAGATATCGGAGTCAAACGCCAGATATTCTGCGTTTTTGAAACCTGTGGTGGTGAAACCGAAACGCAAATTTTCAACGTGGATATGGAAGTCATGCCAGTTTTGGTATCCGACGGTAGTGGGGTGGCCGTCAATGACGCGGTTATCCTCAATATCGAATCGAGAGTAGGTCTCGGGGTCTTTAAAGAAGAAGTAGATTTTGTCTTTTCCTGCGCGCCAGTCGACGGCAACGAAGTTCTTTAGTTTAGGCATAATTGTTCCGTATTTAAGTTATTAGCAGGATTGATCCTGTGGTGTAGACAGTAATCTAATAACGGTTAAAAGTGAGGTGGGCATGTTGTTCTGTTTATTTCTATACTTTAATATTAAAATGTGGCCTCGATAAGTTGGATATTTAACAGAGGCTGTTTAACAGGGCTCGCCGAGCCACCGTTGCTTCTGCTCTTCTCGTCAGCGAAATCACTTGCCATAATTGCCACTTAATCTTTGTCTGTTCGAATCGCCTTTTTTGCTCACGGAGCTCCCATGCACGTACTGGTTTGCGAAGACGATGAGCTGATCGCCAGCGGGATCGTTGCCGGTCTCACGGCTCAAGGGCTGACCGTGGAGCACGTCAACACCGCGTCGAAAGCGCGGGCGATGCTCAAGGTCGCGGAATTTGACGTGATGGTGCTCGATCTCGGCCTGCCCGACGAAGACGGTCTCAAGTTGCTGCAACAATTGCGGCAAAGCGGCCTGGAGATTCCGGTGCTGATTCTGACCGCGCGCGATTCGGTCACAGACCGCGTCGACGGCTTGCAGGCCGGCGCCGACGATTACCTGCTAAAGCCCTTCGATCTGCGCGAACTGTTCGCGCGTCTGCAAACCCTGTTGCGCCGCGTCGCCGGTCGCAGCGTCAATCTGATCGAGCACGGCGCATTGACCTACGACCCGAGCAGCCGCGAAACCATGCTCGCCGGGCAACCGGTCGACCTGTCGCGACGCGAGCAATCGCTCCTGCAAGCCCTGCTGCACAATCGCGGCCGGGTGCTTTCCACCGAGCAGTTGAAAGACAGCGTCTACGGCTTCAACGATGAGCTGGAAAGCAACGCACTCAACGTGCACATCCACCACCTGCGCAGCAAACTCGGCAAAGGCATCGTCGAAACCGTGCGCGGTCTGGGCTATCGCCTGGGCCCGGCGGATGGCGGAGATCAAGGCAAGTGATGAGTCTGCGACTGCGCCTAAGCCTGACCCTCGGCGCCGCGTTCGCGCTGATCTGGGCGCTGGCCGCGGCCTGGATGCTCAGCGACCTGCGTAACCAGATGATGTTTTCCCTCGACCAGCGCCTGGTGGCGTCGGCGCGCATGGTCGCCGGTTTGTTGGAGCAGTTGCCGGCTCTGCCGAGCAAAGGCGAGGGCACTCACTTCAGCGCGGAGCAACTGAACATTCCCGGCGGCATGGCGTGTCAGGTCAGTTCGTTACGCGGGGAAATTCTCGCCCGCAGTCACAACAATCCTGAACAAGCGCTGGAAGCCGAGAAAATGGGTTTCCACGATCAGATGATCGACGGCGCGCCGTGGCGCAGTTTCACCCTCGCGCGCGGCGACGTGCGCATCACCACGGCGGATCGGCAGATCGAGCGTGAGGCGCTGAACATGTCGATTCTGCTCGCCGCTTCGGTACCGGTGGGCGTGGCGTTGCTTGGCTGCTTGTGTCTGCTGTGGCTGGGCATCGGTCAAGGATTGGCACCGCTCAATCGACTGCGCGAAGCGTTGATGCGGCGTAATGCCGACTCGCTGGAACCGTTGCAGTTGCAGTCATTTCCCAGCGAATTGAAACCTCTGCTGGATACGCAGAATCAGTTGTTCCAGCGCATTGGTAAAACCATCGAGCGCGAACGCCGTCTGACCGGTGACGCCGCCCATGAACTGCGCAGTCCGCTGACGGCAATCAAGACTCACCTGCAGGTCGCGCGCATGACCGAAGGCAGCGCCCGCGATCAGTCGCTGGCGCGGGCCGAGGAGGGTGCTGACCGCTTGCATCGAACCCTAGAGCAATTGCTGTTGCTGGCGCGGGTTGAGGGCAGTTTGTCGTTCGACGACGGCTCGCAATGCAGTGCCGAGCAAGTCGCGCGTTTGGCGATTCAGGATGCCACCGGCGGCGAGCGGCTGCGGATCAAACTGCAACTGCCTGCCCAACTGTCGGAGGCGCCGTTGCAAATGCCGGCGGTGTTAGCGATTGCCGCGTTGCGCAATCTGCTCGACAACGCGCTGCGCCATACACCGGAAGATTGCGCGGTGGAAGTGAGCATGGAGACTACCGGCAACCGCGTGCGTTTTGTCGTGCGCGACCATGGCCCGGGCATTGCGCCGGACGATTTGCAGCACCTGACCCAGCGTTTCTGGCGCAATGGTCAGAGCACTGGTTGCGGCCTCGGTCTGGCGATTGTTCAGGCGATCGTTCAGCGTTGTGATTGCGCCCTGCATTTCGACAGCCGCGCGGATGGGTTGCGCGTCGAACTGAGCATGCCGCTGCAACCCCTCTGATACCACTCCCTACTGTAGGAGCTGCCGAAGGCTGCGATCTGTTGATTTTGCTCTTCAAGATCAAAAGATCGCAGCCTTCGGCAGCTCCTACAGGGGTTACTCATTAAATGTAACTTCTTGGCGGTCGCTATCCGTTGGTGTGAGGGTTAAGGTCAGCCCCAGCTTTATCTCAATGGATTGAGGAAACTGCGCCATGGAAGCCCCCATCTGCATTCGTCCCGCCACTCTGGCTGACGCCGGCATCATCAGCCGCATCATCGAACGTTCTATCCGCATCGGCTGCGCACTTGATCATCGCAACGACCCCCGACGGGTCAGCGAATGGATTTCCCGACAGTCAGCTGAAGACATCAGCGCCTGGTTCGCCAACCCGCAGCTCTACCTCAACATCGCCCTGCTCGACGACAAACCGGTCGGCGTCGGCATGGCCACAGCGAATGGCGATATCACGTTCTGTTACGTACAGCCGGAGTGTTTTCGACGCGGTGCAGGCAGAGCGCTGATGGCAGATCTTGAAGGCTGGCTGCGCATTCGCGGGGCGATCCATTTTCAACTCAACAGCACCCGCACCGGTGAGCCGTTTTATCACCATCTGGGCTACCGCGAATCCGCGCCAGCCCTTAACGACAAAGGCCTGCAGACACAGCCCATGAGCAAGCCGTTGGCAGACTCCAGCTGACAACTCGATCAAGGGTCTAAATCCTCGACACGCTGAAGCGTTTCCAGAACAGGAAAACCTGCAAGTGCGCCCCGCGACCGGAACGCGCACCTGCCCGGTGTGCTGTTTTGGTCACTATCCATAGCGTATTGAGGGTCGAGAGATGTCAGTCGCCACCAGCCTTATTGAAGAGTCGTCGGCCCGGGTCACCTCGGTGCCGGCGGAAACGCTGTACCAGTTCAACGAGTCGCCGCTGCTCGCGCGTCAGGCGCAACAGGAATCCAATGCCCGCAGCTATCCGCGGCGCATTCCGCTGGCGCTCAAGCGCGCCAAAGGTCTGTACGTTGAAGACGTTGAAGGGCGCACGTTCATCGATTGCCTGGCCGGTGCCGGCACGCTGGCGTTGGGGCATAACCACCCGGTGGTGATCGAAGCGATCCAGCAAGTGCTGGCCGATGAATTGCCGCTGCACACGCTGGATCTGACCACGCCGGTCAAGGATCAATTTGTTCAGGATCTGTTTGCTTTGCTGCCAGCGGCTTTGGCAGCAGAAGCGAAAATCCAGTTCTGCGGCCCAACCGGTACTGATGCCGTGGAAGCGGCTTTGAAACTGGTGCGCACGGCCACCGGACGCAGCACCGTGCTGTCGTTCTCCGGCGGTTATCACGGCATGAGCCAGGGCGCGTTGAGCCTGATGGGCAGTCTGGGGCCAAAGAAACCGTTGAGCGCGTTACTCAGCAACGGCGTGCAGTTCATGCCGTTCCCGTACGACTACCGTTGCCCGTTCGGTCTCGGTGGCGCGGCGGGTGTGAAGGCCAACCTGAGCTATCTGGACAACCTGCTCAACGACCCCGAAGCCGGCGTGCAACTGCCCGCAGCGGTGATCGTCGAAGCAGTGCAGGGCGAGGGCGGTGTGATTCCGGCCGATATCGAGTGGTTGCGCGGTTTACGCCGGATCACCGAGAAGGCCGGCGTCGCATTGATCGTCGACGAGATTCAAAGCGGATTCGCCCGCACCGGCAAGATGTTTGCCTTCGAACACGCTGGCATCGTGCCAGACGTGGTGGTGCTGTCCAAAGCCATCGGCGGCAGCCTGCCGCTGGCGGTGGTGGTCTATCGCGACTGGCTCGACACCTGGCAGCCGGGCGCGCACGCCGGCACCTTCCGTGGCAACCAGATGGCGATGGCTGCCGGGTCGGCGGTGATGCGTTATCTGGTCGAACACAAGGTTTGCGAACATGCCGCCGCCATGGGCGAACGCTTGAGCGAGCACTTGCGGATTCTGCAGCGCGACTTCCCGCAACTCGGCGATATTCGCGGTCGCGGTCTGATGCTCGGGGTTGAACTGGTCGACCCGAACGGTGCGGCGGATGCGCTCGGCCATCCGCCGGCCTTCGCCCGTCTGGCGCCGCTGGTACAGCGTGAATGCCTCAAGCGCGGGCTGATTCTGGAGCTCGGTGGTCGGCATGGCGCCGTGGTGCGTTTTCTGCCGCCGCTGGTGATTACTGCGGCGGAGATCGACCGTGTCGCCGAGATCTTCGGCCGCGCGTTGGCCGCTGCCACCACCGCTGTGTAAATTTTTCGCCGCGCCGAACGTTCTTTCTTTATACCCGGCTGCACCCGTTGTGCAGCCCACCCTTACAACGATGGAGAACCAGCATGACGTCAGTATTCGACCGCGAGGACATCCTCTTTCAGGTCGTGGTCAACCACGAAGAGCAGTACTCGATCTGGCCGGACTACAAGGCCGTGCCGGAAGGCTGGCGCACCGTGGGCAAGAGCGGCCTGAAAAAGGAATGCCTGGCCTACATCGAAGAAGTCTGGACCGACATGCGTCCGCTGAGCTTGCGTCAGAAGATGGAAGCGCAGGTCGCGGCGCAGTAAGTCATCAGGCAAAAACAAACCCGCTGAACCGGTGACGGTTAGCGGGTTTTTTTATGTCCTTAAAAGATCGCAGCCTTCGGCAGCTCCTACATTGGTAAGCGTAAATCCTGTAGGAACTGCCGAAGGCTGCGATCTTTTGATCTTCAGCCCTTCAATCCTTTAAGCACCAAATCAACATTCCCCTCCAGCTCCGCCACCGGATCCGCCGCATCGGTACTCAACACCACCAACCGACTTCCCGAGGCCGCCACCGCCGCTTTCACCGCATCGGAAGGCTGACGATGATGCAGCACCACCGCGACGTCATTGTCCCTGAGTGTCGCCGTCAGTTTCTGCAGATCCTCAGCCGTCCATTCCGCATCCGGCCGTGGATCCTGGCTGACCAACTCCAGATTGAGGCTGCCAATCAAATAGCCAAAGTGATCACTCAAACTCATCACACTCAGATTATCCGCGCTGGCCAACTTCGCCTCGCTGTCGGCACTGAGTTTGAGCAAACGCTGTTTCAACGCCGCCAGATTCGCCTCTATTTTCGGCTTGGCGCTCGGTGCCAGACGCACCAGATCCGCCGCCATCACGTCGGCCATGCGCCCCATGTTGTTGCTCGCCAGCCACGGCTGACTGTTCAAACCGTCCACCTTCAGATCCGGCTGCACAGCGATGCCGGGCAGGGCGCCGTCCACCGGGCGCGCGGCGTCGACTTCAATGATACGGATATTGCTGCGCCGAGAAATCGGGTACAGCGGATCATCGGCCCACAGCGAGCGCACGCCGATCACCGCGTCGGCGTCGGTCGCCTGTTTGCTCAGCGCCGGCGCGCCGCGTCCGGTGAAATAAGCGGTCTGGCGACTGCCCGGCAGATTCGCCGGCGCCGCGCGTTCGAGCTTGACATCAGTGCCTTTGAGCAACACTTCGCCCAAGCCGTAAGTGATCGGCAACGAGGCCAGCACGTGCAGCGGCTTGGTGCTTTCGGCGGCGAACAACGGAGTGCTGACCGCGCCACACAGGGCCATGGCCAAGGTCAGTTTGCGCATTGAAAAAGTCATTTATCCAAGATTCCCTTTCAGACTCGGGACGACGCCGCGCGCGATGGCGGCGAGGGCGAAGGCGATGCCGGCAACCAGAATGATCGCGGCGCCGGACGGAATCGGCAGATCGAAAACGATTGGCGCGAGAATCCCGCACAAGGTGCTCACAGTAGCGATCGACACTGAACACCAGAAAAAGCCCTTGAGCGACTGGCTGAGCAAGCGTGCCGCAGCGGCCGGAATCACCAACAGCGCACCGACCAGAATCGCACCGATGACTTTTACCGCCGCTACAGTGATCAAGGTCACCAGAATCACGAACAGATAATCCAGGGTCTTCACCGCGACGCCGCGCACCGCCGCCAGTTGCGGGTTGAAACTGGCGAGCATGATGCGGTTGTACAGCGGCAGTGCCAACGCCATGACCAGCGAGCCGACGATGGCCAGCACCGCCAGGTCATTGCCGTTGACGGTCAACACCGAACCGAACAGCACGTTCTCCAGAATGTGCACGTTGATCTTGCCGGCGAGAATCAGCAGCAGGCTCGCACCCAAGGCCAGCGACACCGAGAGGAATACGCCGATCAAGGTATCCGGCGCCAGACCGGTGCGGTTGCGCAGGTAATTGAGCAGGATGCCGAACAACAGGCAGTAACCGAACAGACTGCCGTACGGCCCGGTGTAGGGTTCGCCAAGCAGAATGCCAATGGCCACGCCGGTCAGCGCGGCGTGACCGACTGCTTCGGAGAAAAACGCGAAGCGCTTGACCACCACCAGCGTGCCGAGGCCGCCGAGCACCGGGCCGATCAACAGGCCGGCGAGCAGCGCATTGACGACAAAACCGTAGGCCAGCGCTTCCGGCAGATAACCGGACGAGGCCCAGCCTTGAACCATCAAACGAAAGGCTTCGTAACTCATCAGCTCGCGCTCCGTGGATGGGTCGAAAACAGTGTCAGCAGACGCTCCGGG
Organism: Pseudomonas sp. PS01303; assembly: GCF_029959385.1. Lineage (NCBI taxonomy): Bacteria > Pseudomonadati > Pseudomonadota > Gammaproteobacteria > Pseudomonadales > Pseudomonadaceae > Pseudomonas > Pseudomonas sp. PS01303. Next base: position 13,044 of record NZ_JASCPK010000015.1, on the reverse strand, counting down.
GTCAACGCCTCGCGAGGTGTGGCGTCGAACAGCACGCGACGATTGAGGCCGGTGACGCGATCGGCCAGACGGCCGACGGCTTCCAGATCATGTTCGATCCACAACACGGTGATGCCGGCCGCGCGCCAATCGCCGAGCAGGCGTTCGAACACCTGAATCCCGGCTTCGTCGAGGGCCGACATCGGCTCATCAAGCACCAGCAATTGCGGCGCCGGAATCAAACCCTGTGCGAGCAAAACCCGCTGCCGCTCACCGCCGGACAGCGCGCCCATGCGCCGCTTGCGCTTGTCCTGCATGCCGACGCGTTCCAGCGCATCGCCGATGGCGCCGGCGTAGTGTTTGCTCAAACCGAGGAACGCCGGACGACGCTGGCACATCGCGGCCATGAAATCGTCGACAGTCATCGGCAGGCCGCGATCGAATTCCAGCGCCTGCGGCACATAACCGACGGTGCCGGGCTCGCCGGGCCATTGCAGGCTGAGCTGGCCTTGATGCGGCATCTGCCCGAGCAGGGTTTTGATCAACGAACTCTTGCCGCCACCGTTCGGGCCGACCAATGCGTGTACGTTGCCGGGCTGCACCTGAAAAGTGACCTTGTCGAGGATCGTCGTCCGCCCCAGCGTCAGACAAACCTCCGCAAAATCCAGCGTCGGCCCCGAAACCTGTAGGAGTGAGCCTGCTCGCGATAGCGGAGTGTCATCCAACAATGATGCTGGCTGATCTGGCCCCATCGCGAGCAGGCTCACTCCTACAGGGGATTCGGTGTTTTCGGGAGAGAGGGTTTCTTTTGAAGTCATGCCCCCGACTCCTGAATCGCCCGCACCACGGTGTTGAGGTTGCCGGTCATTTCCTTTTCGTACTTGTCGGCGGTGTATTCGCCGTAGGAAATATGCGACAGCGGGTACAGCTTCACCCCGGATTCACGCTGAATGGTATCGACGTAACTCGACGGGAAATCCATCTCCGAGAAGATCACTTTCACGTCCAGTTCGCGCAGTTGATCGATGGTCTTCTTCAACTGGCTCGGGCTCGGCTCGATGCCGTGCGCCGGCTCAACCACTGCTGTCACTTCCAGACCGAATTCACGCAGCAGGTAGTCGTAAGCCGCGTGCACCGTAGCCACGCGCAACTCGGCGTTCGGCGCCTCGGTCAGCTTGGCCAACGCATCGGCGCGCATCTGCCGCAGGCGTTTGCCGTAGGCGCGGGCGTTCTGCGTGTAGGTTTTGGCGTTGTCCGGGTCGAGTTTGCCCAGTTCGCGGGCGATGTTGTTGACCTGGGCGATCGAGGCGCTGATCGACAAGAACGTGTGCGGGTTGACCACTTTGCCGGCCCCGCGCGCGGCGACCCCGGTGGCGGCCAAGAGCGGCACGTTTTCGTTGGCTTCGATGGTTTTGACGTTCGGCGTTTCGCTGGCGGCGATCATCCGGTCGGCAAAATCATCATGGCCGACACCGTTGAGCACGATCACGTCCAGTCCGCTGATGCGCTTGATGTCCTCGGCGCGCGGCTCGTAGGCGTGCGGGTTGAAACCGGCCGGAATCAACGGCACCACTTCGGCTTTGTCGCCGACGATGTTCGCCACATAGCTGTAATACGGGTGCAGGGTGATGCCGATGCGCAGGCGTTTGGCGGGATCGGCGCTGGCCAACGGGCTCAGCAGGCAGGCACAGAGACCGGCTAAAAACAGACGCAACAACGGACGGCGGGACGATGAAATAGACATGGGCAAACGGTCTTCTCTCGGGTGAGGGCGAGGAATCAATGGCGATGTTCGCGGGTAACCCCGGCATCGTATTGCGCGACGATCTGTTTCCAGCCCGACGCGGACAGGGCGGCGTCGGTCAGTTCGGTCGGCACTTTGAGATCGGCATCGCGGTTGAGCCAGATGTCCGGTGCAGCGCTGTTATCGGTGCTCAACAGCATCACGAACGAACCGGCGACGGCGGGTGCCTGGCTGTGGCCGAAATAGGCAGTGTCGGCCAGCAATTGCCAGGCATGACCGCCGCGACTGACCGAACTCGCATCCTGAGCAAACGGCGCGAAACCTTCGTCAGCCAGATTTTTTGGGGTCGGCAAGGTTTGCTGTTCTTCGCGCAGCAGACGGATTTCGTCGAGGGTCACTCGCAGATCGGCGTAGATGCCCTGCTCGGAAGCACTGAGATCGCGGCGCGCATCGAACTGATGGCTGGCGACCGGTTCTGGCTCATGCGACACCCCGCGCCACGCCACCACCGAACCGGCGACCGCCAGAATCAGCAGGCACAACAGCAACACATTGAGGGTTTCATGGCCGGCACCGGCCGGGCGGACGACTTGCGTGGTGGGCGTACTCATGGGGCCTCAATATCCGCTTGGTCGATTTCGACGACGTGGCCGGGGCCCGCGTCGAACAGCACGTAGAATTCGGCGCCGGGCTTTTTGAAGGTCAGCGTCGAATCGCTGCCAAGCTTGCCCGGCACAAGAATCGTTTCGTCGTAACCGATCACGTCGAGGGTCACGCCGGGGGCGCCGCTGCCGTCGGAAAAACCACCGGTGCATTTGATCTGGTCGGCGTCGATGGCTTTGCATTCGCACATCGGGTTATGCGCCAGAGCGCTGCCAGTGAAACCGGCGCAAAGCACCAGCAACGCGGCGCTCAGCCGCAGGCGGGAAGGGCGTTGCGAGCGGGTCATGGTTTGGCTCCTTGTTGAGTCAGCCAGGCGATGGTGGCGGGGGAGGCCTGGCTCAGGGGAATCGAGGCCTGATGCATGCTGCCGTCCCAGCCTTCCATGGTGATCCACAGTTCGGCGTCGGCTTTGGTTTTCTCCGGCACCGGCAACTGCGCGCCCATGCGATACGGCGCGCCGAAGAAAATCACCCCGGCGGCGCGCAGGCTGCGCGGTTTGCCGATGCGCAGATAAGTGGCTTTGACCTTGTCGATGCAAGCATCACAAAGCGCGGCGTTGAAGCCTTTCATGTAGCCGGCCGGGCCCTCCAGACGTGGCGCCTCGTTGCGCAATTCGGCGAGACGCAGGCTCCACGGGCCGACTGCGATTTCGCCGACTTCGCGTTCACCGAGGCCGGCATCGCCGCGAAACAGCGCGACATCGGCGAAGTATTTCGGCATGAAACCCAGCGGGATCAGCAGCAACAGCACGTTGATGTGGAAACGCCATTTGTGCCAGAACACGCTCAAGCGCGACGGTTGCGGCAAAGCTGCGGACTTGCTCATGGGTTGACCTCCGACGTTTCCCGGCGCATCGCCGGTTGCGCCTGCACGCGGTTTTTCTTCGATTCACGCTTGAGTGCATTGGCCGTGGCCAGCGCCGTGCGTTTGGTCCAGATCAACAAACCGCTGAGCACCATCATGCTCAGCAGCAGGCCGAAGAAGAACCAGATCAACTTGATCCACAGCCCGCCAAAGTCGCCGGTGTGCAGCGGGCGCATGGATTCGGTAACGAATTCCAGCGACGTGCGGTCGCTCAACAAACGTGAAGTGGCCAACTCACCGCTGTAAGGATCGAGCGTCGCGGTCTGGAACATCAACGGATACCAGCCGCGACCGCCGACGTTGAGGTGGGTATAGGCGTTGGCCGGCAGGCTGACGAAGCTGACTTCGAGGCCGGGGATTTTCTCTTGGGCGATTTCAATGGCGCGATCCAGACTGATGCGCGGCGGCGGGCTGCCGTCGGCCGAGATCGGCACCCCTTCACGGGACATCGCCGGAATGATCGGTTCGCTGGAGATGGAAATGTGGTTGTCGAACAGCAGTGCCTGAATCAGGAACCAGGTGCCGGTGATCGAGATCACGGCGATAAACCAGATCGACCAGATGCCACTAAGGCGGTGGAAATCGCCCCAGAAGATTCGCGCGCCGTGGCGAAAGCGCAGGGTCGGACTAAAGAATCCTTTCCAGAAGCGTTTATAAACCACCAGCCCGGTGACCAGCGAAGCCAGCAACGGCAGACCGAGGAACGACACCAGGTACCAGCCCCAACTGAAACCGTTGGTGAACGGCACCAGCCACCAGCCATGCAGCGCGCGGGTAAAGGCCTGGAAGTTGAAGTCGGGCGCGACTCCCTGAATCACCCCGGTATACGGGTTGACGTAAACGGTCTGCTCGCGGCCGTCCGGGTAGCTGACCTGCACGTCCAGGGCAAAATGCGACTCATCCGGGCGGCTGATGCTCTCGACCACGGTGCGTGGTTCGGCTTTTTTGATCGCCGCGAGTACCTGGTCGTAGCTGAGCAGCGGCGCGTCGTCGGTCGGTTGGCTGGCGCGCATTTGCGGGTTGGCCAGCCAGACGATTTCCTGGCTGACCACCGCCAGCGTGCCGGTGACACAGACGATCAGCACAAAGAACCAGATCGGCAACGCCAGCCAGCTATGAACGAGGAACCACAGTTTGGAGCGGGATTTCTTCGACATGATTGCGCGTCTTGATTTCGATGGAAGGGCGCGGTACCACGGGCTTCGCAGCACAGCAGTCCCCGAACGACCGGTCGTGGCTTTTGCCTACGCGAACGGCCTGCATCTCTATAAGACGAATGAGCGACGCAAATCCCGAAAGGCGATATGAAAGCAAATGTTTCGCAATCCGCCGAATTATCACGGCCCCTTGTAGGAGTGAGCCTGCTCGCGATGGCGTCGCGTCAGTCGATTAATTTATTGGCTGTTATATCGCTATCGCGAGCAGGCTCACTCCTACAAAAGCGTAGGGCGGGGGGATTGAACACGTTTCATGATCTGCGCCATCACTGTCTGGCAATTGATGGGCGGCAGCGCCTGCCTATGATGGCAATCACTTGGATTGCTTGAGTGAATGCCCTGATGAGCCCCAGAGCCCTTTACGACAAACACATCGATTCCCACACGGTCTGCCGTCTCGACGATCAGGGGCATGTGCTGCTGTATATCGACCGTCAGGTGATCAACGAATACACCAGCCCGCAAGCGTTCAGTGGCTTGCGCGCGGCTGGGCGCGAAGTGTGGCGGCCGGGCACGGCGCTGGCGGTGGTCGATCACGTCAACCCGACCACGCCGGTGCGCATCGCCGCGATGCCCGATGCCGGCGGTGCGCGGCAAGTGTCGTATCTGGCGGAGAACTGCCGGGACTTCGGCATCGAACTGCTGGATATCCTCGACAAGCGCCAAGGCATCGAACACGTAATCGCCCCCGAGCAAGGCTTCATCCTGCCGGGCATGGTCATCGCAGCCGGCGACAGCCACACCACGACTTATGGCGCACTTGGCGCGTTCGGATTCGGCATCGGCACCTCCGAGATCGAGCACCTGCTGGCCTCGCAGACACTGGTCTACAAACGCCTGAAAAGCCTGCGCGTGACGGTGGATGGCGAGTTGGCGCCGGGCCTGACCTCGAAGGATGTGATCATGGCGCTGATTGGCCAGATCGGCGCGTCCGGGGCCACCGGTTACGCCATCGAATTCTGCGGTTCGACCATCGATGCCTTGAGCGTCGAAGCGCGCATGACCATTTGCAACATGGCCGTCGAGGCCGGTGCGCGCGGGGCCTTTATGGCGCCGGACGAGAAAGTCTTCAGCTACTTGAAAGGCAAACCGCGCGCGCCCCAAGGTGAGCTGTGGGATCGCGGCGTGGAAAAATGGCGCGAATTGCGCAGCGATCCCGACGCGGTGTTCGATCGCGAAATACACCTCGACGCCAGTGGGCTGGAGCCGATGGTCACTTGGGGCACCAGCCCGGACCAGGCCGCAGTCATCGGCGCGCGGGTGCCGGATCCGCAAACGATCAGCGATCCGATCCTGCGTCAGGACATGCGCCGCGCCCTCAACTATATGGGCCTCGAAGCGGGCATGGCGCTCAGCGACATCGTCATCAGCCACGCTTTCATCGGTTCATGCACCAACGCGCGGATCGAAGATTTGCGGGATGCCGCCAGCGTCGTGCGCGGGCAACGCGTCTCCGAGCACGTACGCGCGATGATCGTGCCCGGCTCCAGCGAAGTGCGTGCGCAAGCCGAAGCGGAAGGGCTGGCGCAGATTTTTCTCGACGCCGGTTTTGAATGGCGTCAGTCCGGCTGCTCGATGTGCCTGGCGATGAACGACGACGTGCTCGCCCCCGGCGACCGCTGCGCCTCCAGCACCAACCGCAATTTCGAAGGCCGCCAGGGCGCCGGCGCACGCACGCATTTGATGAGTCCGGCAATGGTCGCCGCTGCTGCGATCAGCGGTCGACTCACCGACATCCGCCACTTTGGAGAACGCCCATGAGCCTGCAACCCTTCACTCAAGTCAGCGGTCAGGCCGCGCCGTTTCTGGCGGCCAACGTCGACACCGACGTAATCATGCCGAAACAGTTTCTCAAGGGCATCGATCGCCAAGGGCTGGATCGCGGGGTGTTTTTCGATCTGCGGTTTTTGGCCGATGGCAGGCCCAATCCTGATTTTGTGCTCAACCAAACGGCGTGGCAGGGCGCGAATTTTCTGGTGGTCGGGCCGAATTTTGGCTGCGGTTCCAGCCGTGAGCATGCGGTGTGGGGGTTACAGCAGTTGGGCGTTCGCGCGTTGATCGGCAGCAGTTTTGCCGGGATCTTTTATGACAACTGCCAGCGTAACGGGGTGTTGTTGATCACCCTGGAAGAGGCGCAGGTGCAGCGGATCGGAGCGCTTGTCGGTCAGCCTGAAACGGCGCGGATCAGCATTGATCTGCAAGCGCAGCAGATTGGTTTGGCGGATGGCAGTGTGATCGATTTCCAGATCGATACCCTGCGCAAAACCTCGCTGTTGCTGGGGCTGGATGCGATCGGCAGCACCTTGCAACGCCGCGAACAGATCCACGAGTTCGAACGCCAGCACCTGGCCAGTAATCCATGGTTGTCCTGACCAAAAAGATCGCAGCCTGCGGCAGCTCCTACATGGAACACATTGCCCTGTAGGAGCTGCCGCAGGCTGCGATCTTTTGATCTTCTAAACAGACAACTCTTTGAAGTGTTCTTGCAAGAATTCCACACACGCCCTCAACTTCCCAGAATTCGCCAACCGCGTCGGGTACACCGCCCAGACATTCGCGCTCTGCCCGTAATCCTCCAGCACCTGCACCAGCAACCCTTGCTCCAGCAACGGTTTCACATCCCACAGTGAACGCAGCAACACCCCACGCCCATCCAGCGCCCATTGCAGAACGATCTCGCCATTGTTCGACGACAACGGCCCGCTGACCCGCACACTTTCCTGCCCGCCCTCGCGATCCAGATTCCAGATGCCGAAGGCGTTGTCGCGTTCCTTGATCACCAGACAGTCGTATTGCTGCAAGTCCTCCAGCGTCAGCGGCGTGCCACGTCGTTGCAGATAATTCGGCGCTGCACACAGCACGCGCCGATTGCTCACCAGACGTCGACCGATGTGCTGCCCGGGAATGTCGTCGCCGACGCGGATCTCCAGGTCGAAACCTTCGTTGATGATGTCCACCACCCGATCAAACAGGTCGAGACGAATCTGCAGTTCCGGGTAGCGCTCGGCCAGCAACGACACCGCTGGCGCCACGTGATTGCGACCGAAACCGAAACTGCTGCAGATGTGCAAACGCCCACGCGGGCTGTCGTGGGCGTCGGAAAGTTCGTCGTGCAGTTGCTGGAAGTCATCAAGAATGCGCAACGCCCAGCGCTGCACACGCTCGCCATCCTCGGTCAGCGAGACGCGCCGACTGGTGCGATGCAGCAGGCGCGTGCCAAGGGTGGTTTCGAGAATCTGGATGCGTTTGCTGACGTAGGCGGGCGACAGGCCCAACTCATCGGCCGCGGCGGCAAAGCCGTTTTTGCGGATCACGGTGAGCAGCACACGCAGGTCTTCGGGCAGGGGCACGGAGTCTTTCTTCTGGGACATGTCAAAACGCACGCTGGCGGCAGAAGCCGCCAGCATAGCACCGCGATTTACAGGCTCTGTTCAGCGCAGGAAGGCCAGCGCTTCTGCAAGCAACAGTCCGGGGACTTCTTCGGCGATGTAATGGCCGGCGGGCAGGGCCTGGCCGGTGACGTTCGTCGCCACTTGCTGCCATTCCTTGAGCGGATCGAAACAGCGGCCGACGGTGCCTTCGGCGCCCCACAGCACCCGCAGCGGCAAACCCAAATGATGATGGGCGGCGATGTCGGCGCGGTCGTGTTCCAGATCGATGCCGGCGCTGGCGCGGTAATCTTCGCAGATGCCGCGTGCGCTGCCGGGTTGTTGCAGGCAGCGGCGGTATTCGCTGAAGGCTTCGTCGGTGAACGGTTTGAGGCCGGCGCTGCGACTGCCCATCACGCTGCGCAGATAACCTTCCGGGTTGGCTTCGATCAGCGTTTCCGGCAGTGGCGCCGGGCGAATCAGGAAGAACCAGTGCCAGTAGGCGCGGGCGAAGGCTTCGTTGGTTTGGGTGTACATCGACAGGGTCGGGGCGATGTCCAGCAGCATCATGCGTTGCACGGCGGCGGGGTGGTCGAGGGCGAGGCGATGAGCGACGCGCGCGCCACGGTCGTGGGCGAGGATCGAGAATTGCTCGAAGCCCAGCGCTTTCATTAAGTCGACGTTGTCGCGGGCCATTTCGCGTTTCGAGTAGCTGAGGTGCAACTCGTCAGCGTCGGGGCGACTGCTGTCGCCGTAACCGCGCAGGTCGGCGGCGACCACGGTGAAATGTTCGGCGAGTTGTTCGGCAATCTTGTGCCAGATCACATGGGTCTGCGGATGGCCGTGCAACAGCAACAGGCCCGGCCCGCTGCCGCCGACGCGGTAGGCAATGTCGACGCCATTGACGTGGCGCTGGTCTTTGAGGAATCCGGCAAACATCGGGCTGATCCTTGTTTCAGGGTTCTTGTGGCCTGCATCCTGAAAGCGTCCGGGGTTTGGGGCAAGGCGCAAAGCGTGATGGGCGGGTTCATGAAGTGTGATTTGTTTGTCAGTACCGGCCCCATCGCGAGCAGGCTCACTCCTACAATTGGAATGCAGTCCCCCTGTAGGAGTGAGCCTGCTCGCGATAGCGCCTATGCAAACACTGCAAAACCTAACCCTGGCTAAACATCTCCATCGCTCTTTGCCTGATCTGCTCCTCAGTTAAATCCTCCTTGCGCGAGGCCAGAAACCACAGATGCCCATACGGATCCTTCAACGTCCCGCTGCGATCGCCGTAAAACTGATCCTTGACCTCCGACACCGATGTCGCCCCGGCATCCAGCGCTCGCTGAAATGACTTGTCGACATCCGTCACATAAAGATGCAAACCGACTGACACCGCGTTATCCGGACTGCTCAACGGCCCTTGATCACACGGCGAACCGAGCATGATCGCGCTGTCACCAATGCGCAGTTCGGCGTGGCCGATGCCGCCGTCGGGCATGGACAGGCGCATGACTTCGGTGGCACCAAACGCTTTTTTGTAGAACTCGATGGCCTCGGCGGCTTTGTGAATGCCGAGGTAGGGGGTGATGCTGTGATACCCCTCGGGAATGGGTTTGACGCTCATGACCTTCTCCCTGATTGTTGTTTTGCGAGGTGAAGAATCACTATAGAACTGTCCGCGCACACCAGACTTTTGCCCGACGAGCAGCACCAAAATTGAGCGATGGAAACCAGCCTTTGTGGCGAGGGGATTTATCCCCGTTGGGCTGCGAAGCAGACCCTAAGTCAGTCAATGAGGTATGTCTGAGGGAATAGGGATGCAGGTTTTGGGGCTGCTTCGCAGCCCAACGGGGATAAATCCCCTCGCCACAGGGTTTTCCATCAGTCTTTAGGGAAGTGCGGGCCAGGGCCCTGTTCACCCAGCACATCGCCCTGATTGCGCAGCGGGCAGGCCTCCATTGAAAGGCAACCACAACCAATACAGCCATTCAACCGATCCCGCAGCAGCATCAACTGCTCGATCCGTTCATCCAGTTCCCGCCGCCACTGCTCGGACAACACCCGCCAATCCGCCGCCGTCGGTGCGCGGTCATCCGGCAAAATCTTCAGCGCTTCGCCAATTTCCGCCAACGGAATCCCCAGCCGTTGCGCAACCTTGATCAACGCCACCCGCCGCAGCACCCCACGCGGATAGCGCCGCTGATTGCCGGCATTCCGCTGGCTCTTGATCAGTCCCTTCGATTCATAGAAGTGCAGCGCCGTCACCGCCACGCCACTGCGCGCCGCGACTTCGCCAACCGTTAGCTGCTTGTGCACCTGTTCTTTGCTGATCATTGAAAACAGCTCTTGACCTTGACTTAACTAGAGGTTTTACCCTGCAGGCCTTCGAGTCGCAAGATTCGCCTTACAGCCAAGTGGGGACTTTCATGCAAGCAACAGCGAAAAATCGCAGTTTCACCCAGTTGATCGAATTCGAGATCGAGCCACGCCAGCAGCCGGCATTGGTCAATGCGCTGTCGGTACAGACTGAACGTCTGGCCCAGCGCTACGCGGGATTTGTCAGTGCCAGCGTGCAGGCAAGCGACGATGGCCGGCGCGTATTGAGTTTTCTGCAATGGCAGACCCGCGAGGCGGGGGAGGCGGCGTTACGCAGTTTCGAGAGCGGCGAGCAGGATTTCTGGCAGTTGATCCACACGCATCAAGCGAAAACCATCACCTTCAATTCCTTTCAGGTGCTAAGCAGCATCGCCCGCAGTCACGACGATGCGCTGCACTGCAATCTGGTCGGCTAGATCGACAGTTGAAGCAGGCGTTCGCCGTGCAGATTGGTCGGCGCACGGCGCTTGTTCACTGCTAACTCACCGATCTTGATCAACCGTGTGCGCGTGACGTTGCGGCTCAGGCCGAGCAGGGCGGCGGTGTGCACTTGGTTGTAGTGGCAGAAGCGGTAAGCCGCGCGCAGCAACGCGTCTTCGACTTTTTCGTGGAGGGCGCCGGCCTGTTGCGCGAAGAGTTTTTGGAAGGCCTGCTCCAGCAACGCTTCCGGTGAGTCGTCAGCGCTGTTGTGATGATCGTCCGGGCGTTCGATGCGCAGATTGGACAGGCGCAAATCATCGCGTTCAATTACGCCGTTACGGCAGATCAACAAGGTGTGATGGATGACGTTTTCCAGTTCGCGGATGTTGCCCGGCCAACTGTAGCCGCGCAGTTTGTGCTCGGCGCCGGGGCTGATGCTGACTCGCCCGTAACCGAGACGCTGACTGTAGGCCTCAATGAAATGCCGGGTCAGCGGCAGGATGTCGCCGGGGCGATCACGCAACGGACTCAGTTCCAGATTGACCACGTTGAGGCGGTAATACAGATCCTCACGGAAATTGCCGGCATTGATGGCTTTTTCCAGTTGCACGTTGGTCGCGGCCAAAACCCGCACATCGATCGGAATGCTTTTACGCGAACCGAGCCGCACCACTTCGCGTTCCTGCAACACGCGCAACAACTTGACCTGAATCGCCATCGGCAGATCGCCGATCTCATCGAGAAACAAGGTGCCGCCGTCCGCCTCTTCGAACCAGCCAGCCTTGGCGCTCAAGGCGCCGGTGAACGCGCCTTTTTCATGACCAAACAATTCGGCCTCGACCAGCGACTCGGAAAACGCGCCACAATTGACCGCGATAAACGGCCGATGGCGACGGTTGCTCAGGTTATGAATATGCCGCGCCACCAACTCCTTGCCGGTACCGGTCTCGCCGATGATCAGCACGCTGGCCTCGCTCGGTGCAACCTGTTGCAAATGCGCGAGCAGGGCTTGGGACTTCGGATCTTCGAACACCTGCGCGGTGGCACGGATCGACGTGGCCAGCGCGGGTGAGGGCGGTAAGGTCAGCAGTTGCATGGGCTCGTCCTTCTTTTTAGTTCAAATGCAGACAGGTCAGGAATAGAAAGTCGGCACCGGCAGCGACTGGTTCAGCGCCCAGTCGCCCAGTTCATGGAGTTTGTAATCCAGCGGATCGTGCAGGGTTTGCGTGCGCAAGTTGCGCCAGTGCCGGTCGAGACGCAGCGAGGCGTGGGTCGAGCGCGCGCCGGTGACTTCGAACAGACGGCTGCAAATCTCCAGACCCTGACGGCTGGCCGCGACTTTGGCGGTGGCAATCGCCGTGGCGACATGCCCGCGTTCTTCGGCGCTGAGGTTTGCGCCTTTCGCCCACGCTTCATCCAGCAACGCCGCCGCGCGTTCGACCAATAAACGAATGCCTTCGAGGGCCACCCAGAACTCGCCGAAATGCGCGAGCACATATGGGTCTTCACTGACTTCGCGCGCCGAGGATTTGTGCCAGAGCCGGGTTTCCTTGAGGGTGTACTGCCGCGCTTCTTCGAATGCACCTTCGGCAATCCCGAGAAACATATGCGTGAAAGTCAGCTGCGCGATCAGTGGTCGCAAGCAAGCGAACGGCGTGCTCAGCGGGCCCGGATCAAGCAGCAACTCCGACTCTTCGACACGCACCCGTTCGAATGTGGCGCTGCCGCTGTCGGTCTGACGCTGGCCGATATTGTTCCAGTCGTTGTGCAAAGTGATGCCGCTGCGGCCGCTGGGAATCGCCGCGATCAGCAATTTGCCGCCCGCGCTTTCATCGACTGCCGAAGCAATCAACATCTGCGAATCGCTGGCGCCGGAGCAGAAGCTTTTCTTCCCGGAAAACTCACGCCAGCCACCAAGGTTTTTGACCACGGTGCGGGTGTCGAGCGGGTTCAGCGCGTTGCCCCAGAACCAGTTCTGCCGCGCGGTCTGTTCGAACCACGGCTGCCATTGTTCCGGTCGCGAGAACAGGCGCACGGTAGCGAGCATCAGATGATGAAAGCCGAAGACGTGAGCGATAGAGCTGTCGACCTTGGCGAACTCGCGGACGATCTGCAGGGTTTCACTCCACGTCGCGCCGAGGCCGCCGTAGCGGGCGGGAATGCTCAGGGCCAGCAGGCCGCTGTCACGCAGAGCATCGCGCTCGGCTTTCGGCGTGCCACCGCGCTCGTCGCGTTCGACGGCGGTCAAGGCAAACTCGGCGGCCAGTTGGCGGGCGGTTTGCAGCGGGGATAACAGGGTACTTTGCGGTTTGGCGGTCACACCAACACTCCTGAATTTAATCTTCCTGTGCAGGAGCTGCCGCAGGCTGCGATCTTTTGATCCGGTTTTTTAGAAAATCAAAGTCAAAAGATCGCAGCCTGCGGC
>NZ_JASCPK010000159.1:0-13069 GCF_029959385.1 Pseudomonas sp. PS01303 | reverse complement strand
GCCGCAGGCTGCGCTCTTTTGCCTGTGTTTCAAGATCAACAGATCGCAGCCTGCGGCAGCTCCTACAGTGATATGGCAGCTACCCAAAAAATGCGGTGCGATTGCCGTCATATGGAACATTCGGAGGCGGCACAACATGAGTTTTATCGTGTGGGTCGCGGTGCTCGGCGCCGTGTTGTTGACCCTGGCACTGACCTCGTCGTACTTGCGCTGGATGCCGGTCACGACGTCAGCGGTTTGCCTGCTGCTGGGCATCGGCATCGGCCCCAGTGGCTTGGGCCTGCTGAAACTGCCTTTGGAAGAAACCTCGCTGTGGATGGAGCACCTGACGGAAGTTGCGGTGCTCTTTTCGCTGTTTGTCTGCGGGTTGAAATTGCGATTGCCGCTGCGTGACAAGCGTTGGCGAATCGCTTTTGGACTGGCCGGGCCGGTGATGGTGGTGACCATCATCGGGGTTTGTCTGCTGTTGCATTGGGCGTTGCAATTGCCGTGGGGGCCGTCGCTGCTGATTGGCGCGATCCTGGCGCCGACCGACCCGGTGCTGGCGGCGCTGGTGCAGGTCAACGATGCGCGGGACGTCGACAGCGTGCGCTACGGCCTGTCCGGTGAGGCGGGTTTGAATGACGGGATCGCGTTCCCGTTTGTGATTCTCGGACTGCTGTTGATCCATGGCGAAGGTACCTCCGCCGAGTGGCAGGGTTGGGTCTTGCGCAATGTGCTGTGGGCCGTGCCCGCGGGACTCTTGACCGGTTATTGGATGGGGCGCGGTATCGGACGCGTCACGTTGTCGCTGCGCATCCGTAATGACGACAGCACCTTGAGCCCCAACGATTACCTCGCGCTAGCGCTGATCGCCCTCGCCTACGTGGTGGCGGAAGCCATCGGCGGCTACGGCTTTCTGTCGGTGTTCGCAGCGGGCCTGGGCCTGCGCCAGATCGAAGTGAAATCCACCGGTTCCGGTCAGCCGCCCGCCGAGCATCTGGTGCAACCGGTGGTGGGCCACCAGAATATCGAGCCGCAATACGCGGTGCATGGCGATACCGAGCGGTTGGAAAGCAGCCAGGTGGCTGCCGGCATCATGATGGGCGACATGCTTTCGTTTGGCGGTCTGGTCGAACGGGCCATGGAAGTGTTTCTGGTGACCCTGCTTGGCGTCGTGTTGATCGCCCATTGGGACTGGCGGGCATTACTGGTCGGTGCCGTGTTGTTTTGTGTGATCCGTCCGGCCTGTGTGGCTTTGATGCCCTGGGGATCGTTGCTTGAAGGCAGGCAACGATTGTTGATCGGCTGGTTTGGCATCCGCGGGATCGGCAGTCTGTTTTATCTGTTTTATGCGCTGAACCATGGGCTGACGGATTCGGTGGCGACGCTGTGCACGGATCTCACGCTGTCGGTGGTTGCGCTGAGCATTCTGCTACACGGCATCAGCACGCAACCGATCCTGGCGCGCTACGAACAGCGGAAAAAACAAAAAAGCTGATTTTTCCTTATAGGTTTTCCATGAAAACCCATCGAATATTCTTTTTAAAAAAAATGGATCCCTGCCCGATTGTCGATAGTCACAAGCATAACCCCCCGCCGGATGAGTCCGACGGGGCCCGGCAGGTTCGGTTCCCCTGCGGCTTGAGGGCCTGAGAAAAGGAACCCCGAAGAATAAGGTTACGGTCATGAAAGAATGCTCGACTCCTGCGCAAATCAAGGCTTGCAGAGCACTGGCTCTGGAACGCAATCGTCAACTCTTCGAAAACGCCCACGCGCTGAATCGAGCGGCGAATGCGTTGCTGGAAGTGGAAAATCTGGATTTCGAACAGTTTGAGCACTATCGAGCCTTGCGCAAGAAAGCCGATTTTATGTTTGAAGACGCGATTGATCATCTGTGCGTGCTGAACGAGGACTTCCCGCCGATTCCGATGTCTTCGCAGAATTCGGCAGGGTTGCGTCGAGAGCTTGAGACGGTGGCTTGAGGCTGTAGGTCAAAAGCCCTCACCCTAGCCCTCTCCCGGAGGGAGAGGGGACTGACCGCAGTGTTTGTTCGAGATACGCCGGCCTGAAATATCCGGTCGAACTCATGTTTGAACACAGCAAAGATCTGCTCCCTTCCCCCTCTACCCCTTGGGGGAGAGGGCTGGGGTGAGGGGGATCGATTTAGAGCACACCGCAGATTGATTGCGAAATATGAAAAGCCCGGCCATTTCAGTCGGGCTTTTTGCTATGCATCATCCCCCAGGATTAGTCACCTGAATAAACACCGCATAACTCCCCAACACTATCCAGAACACCGCAAAAATCCACGGCGTTCGCACCGAAAACAGCAGCGACTTTCGGTACCCCTTGTGAGTCGACTCCATCTCACTGAACAGCGGCGACTCGTCATACGCCAAGCCCATCACCGGTTCACTGTGCAGCAAGTGACTCTGCTTGAAGTGCCAGTGATCAATAATGTCGTACGCCGCCCGAATCCCTGGCCAGGCGTTGAGCGAGCTAAGCAGCCCGAGCAATGCCAGAAACGGTGGCACCACCAAGGTGAACAACTTGCCCCACTCCGGGTTGAGATTGGCCATGCACGAAGCAAAAGCAATCACCAGAAACGATTGCGCCGCCAGATAAGCGTCAGTTCGGTTGGCCAGAATGCTGGTTTCGTACTGTATTTCCCGACGGTAAAAATCCAGCCGCTCCTTGGGCGAGCCAAACATTTTTGCGTCGTGTTCGGTCAGGGTTTCTTCAGCAGTTGGATGAGTCAGTATGCGAGACAAGGACGCACGCTCCGGAGTGGAAAACAGTTAGAAGAACTCCACAGCGGACAAGTTCAGGCGAATCTCCCGACGGGTCATTTCATTGATTGGGCAATGACTTCCAGCAGATTGAGTTGCGTGAACGGTTTCGGCAAACGCGGCAGTTGTGCCGCAAAACCCTCCAGACGCTCGGCGTAACCGGTGGCGAGGATGATCGGCAGATCCGGTTTCAACAACCGTACGGCGTGTGCCAGTTGCGCGCCGCTCATGTGCGGCATGGCCATGTCGGTGATCATCAGATCGATCACTTCACCCTGATCGAACAGGTTCAACGCCTGAGCACCGGAGGTGACGCTCAGCACCCGGTGGCCAAGGTCTTCGAGCAGCAACACCGTGCTGGTCAGTACCAGACTGTCGTCGTCCACCACCAATACGCTCAAGCGTGGCACTGAACTGACGGGTTCAATGACCGGCGCCTGACTGGCAATGTCCGCATGGGTCGCCACTGGCAGCCAGAGTTCAGCCGCGGTGCCCTGCCCCGGTTCGCTTTTAAGAACAAAACGCCCGCCCAGTTGCTCAATAAAGCCATGCACCATCGACAAGCCCAGCCCGGTGCCCTTGCCCAGACCTTTGGTAGTGAAGAACGGATCCTTGGCCGATGCCAGGGTGTTGGCATCCATGCCGGCACCCGTGTCGGTGAGGCTCAGGCACACGTAGTGACCGGCCGCCAGCGCATGCTGAGCTTGTTCCAGCACCACTTCGTGTTCAGCTTTGATAATGACGCTACCGCCGTCGGGCATGGCATCACGGGCATTGGTCGCCAGATTGAGGATCGCCAGTTCCAGCTGATTGGTGTCAGCCAATACGCGATCAAGTTCGAGGGGGAAACGTGTCTCGATTTTGATGTTCGGCCCCAAGGAACTGCGCAGCAGCCCGGTGATGCCTTGCACCAGTTGCGGAATATCGACCGCCTCGGTCTTGAGTTCCTGACGACGAGCGAACGCCAGCATGCGCTGGGTCAGCGACACGCCGCGCAGTGCGCCCTGGGTGGCGTTTTCCAGCAACCGGTTGAGTTTCGGATCATCGCCAATGCGCTTCTGGACAATCTCGAGGTTGCCGAGAATCACCGTCAGCAGGTTGTTGAAGTCATGAGCGATGCCGCCACTGAGTTGGCCGATGGCCTGCATCTTCTGCGCCTGGAACAAGGCTTCGCGGGTTTTTTCCAGATCCTGTTGGGCTTTATGGGCTTCGGTGACATCACGGGTGATCTTGGCAAAGCCGAGCAGCGTGCCGGTTTCACCGCGAATGGCATCGACCACCACGTGCGCGAGAAACCGCGTGCCGTCCTTGCGTACCCGCCAGCTACGGTTTTCGAAGCGACCTTCATGGGTGGCAATCGCCAACGCCCGTTGTGGTTCGCCGGCCGCACGGTCTTCTGGCGTATAAAAAACCGAAAAATGCTCGCCGATGATTTCTTCAGGCAGATAGCCTTTGATCCGCTGTGCACCCTGGTTCCAGTTGCTGACCCGACCTTCGGGGCTGAGCATGTAGATTGCGTAATCGGTCACGCCCTGCACCAGCATGCGGAACTGCTGTTCGCTGCGTCTGAGGGTTTCCTCGGCCATCTTGCGGTCGGTCAGGTCGCGGGTGATTTTGGCGAACCCCAGCAGTTGGCCATTGGGGTCGATGATCGGATCGATCACCACGTGCGACCAGAAATTGGTGCCATCCTTGCGTACCCGCCAACCTTCGCCCTCGAAGCGCCCTTCACGAATTGCCGTGTCGAGCGCCCGTTGCGGCAACCCGGCGGCGCGGTCGTCGGCGGTATAGAAGCGGGAAAAGTGCTCACCGAGAATCTCGGCTTCTTCGTAGCCCTTGAATCGTTTGGCGCCGGAGTTCCAGCTGGTGATGATGCCGTCCGGGTCGATCATGTAGATCGCGTAGTCGACCACTGCATCGATCAAAAGCCTGAAACGCATTTCTTCGATCGCAGCGGTCTTGGTGTTTTTGATCATCAGGTACGACTCAAGCACATTTGGTATTGGAGGAGTATGCGTCAAACCGGCGGTTTGGGAAGCGCATGTCGGTTAAACCTCGCAAGGATTTGGTCATTCAACGCTGCACGTACTTGAGAATGCGTGAATAGAGCGCGTCGTACACATAGTCAGGGATCTGCTCGGCGTATTGCCGGGTCTGCAGCAGCATCCGGTGGCACGCCTTGATGAATTCGTCGCGTTCCATATTGCCACTGATTGAAGCACTGCTGATGCGCTGGTACTCCGCATAGCTATAGGGCTCATTCGGCGTGGTCACGTTCAGTACGCCCTGCTCGTCCCTGCTGTAAAGGCTGCGTGCACGCAACACTCGATCTTGCAGAGCCCCCATTCCACGTTCGTATAAAAGGATTTGCGAGCCATCCGACAACTTTGCCGCTGCCTCAAGTGCAAACACTACTGCATGCGCCGTTGCCAGACTGGCTTTGAGTTCCGAGGGCCGGACAAATCGTTCGACTTCCTGCGTTTCCAGGCTTTTGAAGGCCCGTTTGAAGCCGGACAGAAATGCAAAAGGCTGATTGCACGCGACGATGTGCACCTCCAGTTGATATCCCGCGTTGACGGCGATGGCAGGCAGCGCCGCAAAGTCGATCGAGTCGAAGGCGCATTCCATGATGATGTTGAGTTTCTCAGTGAAGGCTTTTTCGAAGATCTTGCCGCACAGCTCGCGAATGAACGTTTCGCTGTGCTCATAGGCGTGCAGTACGCCGTGCTTGAGCATTTCTTGATACTGCGGGTGTTTGCTGCGGTATTCCGGCAAATACAGGCGCACGTGGTTTTTGTAGTTGCCGGATGGCAACAAGGTTTTTTCCAGCAGCCAGGTCTTGCCCGAGCTTTGTACGCCGGCGGTGATCAATAGTTTGGGTCGGGTGTCAGGCGTGATTCCGGCGAACAACGTTGCGGTGATATCGCTGAGAGCGGCACTGAGTTGTTCCGGGGTGTAGCGGTAGATGGCATTAATGGTCATGGGTCGATGTCCTTATCGATAATGGGCTGAACCGCTTGAGCGGTCTTATCAATAAAGTCTGCTTTTGCGAAACCTTCAAACACGGCTTCAATACGGGATATGTCACTGCTTTTAAAAGGAAAAACTTCCTACAGCGCTATCAGAAACGGCCTCCAAAACAATCAGCCAGGCGAATGCTGTAGTGCCCACCATTTCGGCAGTAGCTGCTTGATCCGGCTCTCGGCAAAGCGATCATCGATCAACATCACCACACCGCGATCCTGGCGAGTGCGGATCACCCGGCCCGCCGCCTGCACCACCTTCTGCACCCCCGGGAACAGATAGGTGTAGTCGTAACCGGCGCCGAAAATCGCTGCCATGCGCAGTTTCAACTGTTCGTTTACCGGGTTGAGCTGCGCCAGCCCCAGCGTCGCAATGAACGCACCGATCAACCGCGCGCCCGGCAGGTCGATGCCCTCGCCAAATGCTCCACCCAACACCGCAAAACCAACGCCTTGGCTGTCAGCGGTGAACTGATCAAGAAACGCCTGCCGCTGCCCTTCGGCCATGCCCCGCGATTGCTGCCACAGGGTGATCTGCGGGTGCCGTTCGGCGAGCAACGTTGCCACCTGTTGCAGATAATCGAAGCTGCTGAAAAATGCCAGATAGTTACCCGGGCGCTCGCTGAACTGCCGCGCAATCAGTTCGACAATTGGCTCCAGTGATGCCTGCCGGTGATTGAAGCGGGTCGAGATGCGGCTGATGATCTGCACCTGCAATTGCTCGGCGCTGAACGGTGATTCAACGTCGATCCACACCGTATCAGCCGGCGTGCCGAGCAGGTCGGCGTAATAACGCCGTGGGCTGAGGGTCGCGGAGAACAACACGCTGCTGCGCGCAGACTTCAGGCGCGGGCCAATGAACGCAGCAGGCACCACGTTACGCAAACACAGCTGTGACAGCGGCCGTTTGCGGTCGAGGTCGCGCTTGCTGATGTCGAACAGGTAATGCTCGTCGTACAGTTCGGCCACCCGGCCAAACTGCAGTAAATCGAAATAGAAGTTCTGCAACGCGCTGTCGAGCCCTTGCGGGTGATCGTTGAGGTAATCACCGATCGCCGCGCAACACAGAGAGATCGCTTGCAGCAATTTTTCCGGAGCTTTGTCGTAGGCCTGATACGCCGCCAGTTGCGGCGCATGCAGCGCGTTCCATTCACGGTTGACCCGTTGCAGAGACTTTTTCAGCGCTTCGGGGGCGGTTTTGCGCACGCTGCCCAAGACGAATTGATCGAGGCTGGCGCTGTACATCTGCCGGCCACGCTCGACCAGGTTGTGCGCCTCATCGGCCAATACCGCGACTTTCCATTGATTGAGCTGGGCGAGACCGAACAGCAGCGCGCTGAAGTCGAAGTAATAGTTGTAGTCGGCGACGACCACGTCCACCCAGCGGGCCATTTCCTGGCTCAAGTAATACGGGCATACCGAATGTTGCGCGGCGACTTCACGCATGGCGGCTTGATCAAGCAGATTGATGCGGCTGGCGGCCTCACGGGCGGCGGGCAGACGATCATAAAAGCCTTGCGCCAACGGGCAGGATTCGCCGTGACAGGCTTTGTCCGGGTGTTCGCAAGCCTTGTCCCGGGCAACCATTTCCAGCACACGCAACGGCAACGTCGGCGATTGATCGAACAACACCTGACTGGCGTCCAGCGCGAGTTTGCGCCCGGGGGTTTTAGCTGTCAGGAAGAACACTTTGTCCAGTTGCTGCGGCGCCAGCGCCTTGAGCATCGGGAACAATGTACCGAGGGTTTTGCCAATGCCGGTCGGTGCTTGGGCCATCAGGCAACGACCGGTGCTGATAGCCTTGAACACCGATTCGGCCAGATGCCGTTGACCTGGACGAAAATCCGCATGGGGAAAGCGCAACTGCTGCGCTGCCAGATTGCGCGCCTCGCGGTGCGCCATTTCCTGCTCAGCCCAGTACAGAAACAAGCGGCATTGCTGCTCAAAGAACTCGCGCAAGGTGTCGACGCTGAACGCCTCAACCAAACAGGTTTCCTTTTCGCTGACGATGTCGAAATACACCAGCGCCAGATTGATCTCCTGCAAATCCAGTTTGCGGCACATCAACCAGCCGTAGATTTTCGCCTGCGCCCAGTGCAACTGGCGGTGGTTGGCCGGTTGTTTACTCAGGTCGCCACGATAGGTTTTGACTTCTTCCAAGCAGTTCTGCGCCGGGTCGTAGCCGTCCGCCCTGCCCTTGACCTTCAACTGCAGGAATTCGCCTTCCAGCGCCACTTCACTTTGGTAATTGTCGCTGCGCCGCGAGGCTACGGTGCGGTGGCCGGCGATGCCTTCCAGCGCGGTGGGTGACGGCGTGAAGCGCAAGTCGAGGTCGCCGGTCTTGGCGGTGAACTCGCACAGTGCCCGCACGGCAATGCTGTAGCTCAAGCGCTCTGCTCCGCCCATTGCACGTAACACACGGCAACCGGCATCTGGTGCTGGTGGCAGAACTCCAGCCAGCGCAACTGGTTGTCCTGCAAGCGGTCGCCGGGGCCTTTGACTTCGATCATTCGGTAGGTTTTGTGCTGCGGCCAGAACTGGATCAGGTCGGGCATGCCGGCGCGATTGGCCTTGATGTCGAGCAGCAAACGATTGAACCAGTGTTTGAGGTGCTCCGCGGGCAAGCAGGCCAGCGCCTGTTCCAGCAAGTCCTCATTCAGTGCACCCCAGAACACGAACGGCGACTGCACGCCCCATTTATCCACGAACCGTTGACGAATGGTGTCGGCATAACGGCCATCATCGAGCTCGGCGAAGCAGGCCTGGAACAGTTCGGTGCGACGTTGCTGGAAATCTTCATTGAGCAGATCGACCGGGCCGCGCTGGAACGGGTGAAAAAACGCCCCAGGCAACGGCGCGAAAATCGCCGGCCAGCAGAGCAAGCCGAACAGCGAGTTGATCAGGCTGTTCTCGACGTAATGCACCGGGCCCTCGTCGTCGTGCAGATGCGCCTGCACGTAAAACTCCACCGACAGCGCCGGATCGTTGCGTGGCAGGTGCAAATCCAGACGCTCCACGGGTTTTGCCGTTGCGCGCTTGAGCGGCGGGCCGCCGAGTTTGCGTCGCAACCTCGGCATGATGCGTTGCAGACCTTGCTGCTCAGCGGCGCTTTCCGGGGCTTGTTCGGCCAATAACGCCAGCTCCAGCGCCAGCGCGTATTCGGCGCTGCGCTCCAGCACGCGGATCATCCGCAGCCGCGCACCGGGATAGGCGCAGTCACGGTAGATGCTCAGGGCCAGGGCAAATTCGGTGATGCGCTCGCAATACTGGCCGATCTGGAACAGCACTTTGCCGCGCCGTCGTTGCAGCCAAGGGTTGTCGAAGTGCAGCGCGCTGACCTGTTCAAAGATAGTTTCCAGCGGTTCACCGGCTTCGAAACGCAACTGGCAATTGTGCAGGAACAGGCAGGCGTCGACGTCCGCGCGGCTGCGCAGGCCTCGGGAATCGGCGCAGAATTCGACTTTTTCGTAAGTAAAGATACCGAGATCAGCCAGGACGAATTCCGACCAATCCTGATAGAGGTTGCCGAAGAACATCAGGCGCAGGCGATCGCACAGATCCATGATGGTCAGACTGAACAGGCGATCATTCAGAGACGGCGCCCAGTCGCGCAGGGTTCGCGGCGTATCGAACTGTTCTGCCAGCAAAGGCAGCCATTCATCCTTTCGGCCCTTGGGTCGATCAATAAAGTCACCGAAAGCCTGCAGGATTTCAGCCTTGAGCAACACATCAAAGAGCTCTGCGATCGCCAACGGCGCCTGCTCGTCGAGCCAGCCGCGCGCCAGCAACGGCTGTGCGGCTGCAGCGATGTCGCCGATTTCGGCGTAAGTCAGTTTCCCCGCGCGAAAATGAATGCCCTTGCGCATCACCATCCGCACCAGCAGACCCTGCGACGCTCGCGGCAGCGCATTGAAGTCGCGGATAAACGCGCGCTCCGTTTCGCTCATCACATCGGCATAGCGAAGCTCAAGCCAATCAAGCACTTGCCGGAAGTTGTTGAGGTAATAAAACGGATCGTCGAGGGGATTGGCAGTCACGGGAATTCAGGGCCATGGCGAGCGAGTACTGGTTATGCGTACAGATACCAGCTCAGCCCTACCCCGTGCAAACGGAAAAAGATCAATGGCATTTTTTATCCGTGAACATCGAACTTTTCACGGTGCCATGACACCAACCGCGTTAGAACACCGACAATGATCGGTACTACATCGCATGAGGAGTTTAAGGTGGCTATGAACATCAAGACGCTGGGCCTTCCATTGGCGGTTGCCGCCCTGCTGGCATTAGGCGGTTGCTCGACCCAGACCGTGGTCACGTTGCAGAACGGTACCCAGTATTTGACCAAGGACATGCCGAAGACCGAAACCAAGGACGGCTTCTATGAATTCGAAGATATTTCCGGGGCGAAAGTGAAAGTGCGCGCCGATGAAGTGGCGACCGTGCGCAAGGAGGACTAACACTCTCGTTCCCACGCTCTGCGTGGGAACGCCGCAACGGACGCTCCGCGTTCGGCTCTGGAAGGGAGAGCGTCCCGGGATGCATTCCCACGCACAGCGTGGGAACGATCATTACTCGGGAGTTGCCATGCCGGGGATGCTGTTGTCGCAACTCATGTACGTCCCGCCGCGCTTGACCACTTCGCCCTGCAAACGCTGGCAACGCTGCAGATCCTGTTGCGCCATGCGGTCGATGCTCAGATTGCCGGTGGTTGGCGGCTGCTTGCCGTCACCCAGACGGATCGTCACGAACGGTTGTTCGGGCTGAATCTGAAAGCGGCTTTTTTCTTTGACCGGTTTGTCCTCGGCAGTCTTCACCGGGATCGGCAGTTGGTCGGTGGTGATGCCGTAGCGGCTCAGAATCGAGCTTTGAGGCAGATCGGCGCAGACGTTGGCCGAACACAGCGCCAGCCCGACGAAACCGATATACCCCTTGAAACCTTTCACGTTTGAATCTCCTGTACTCAATGGCAGCTAGCTGTAGAACGTGTGTGCACGTGCTGGCTTTAGGCCGCATTTCCTGTTTTTGCAGGGGTTTGAGTCAGAAACAGGCTTATCAGTCACATACACCATTCATTGTGGCGAGGGGATTTATCCCCGATGGGTCGCGCAGCGACCCCAAACCCTTAAGCAGAAGTGTGTCTGACACAGCGCATGCTCAGAATTTGGGGCTGCTGCGCAACCATTGGGGATAAATCCCCTCGCCACAGGTTTTGGGATAGCCCTAACGAATCAGGCGATCACGATACCGTCGGCATTCAGGCTATTCAGCGCCACGCCCACCAACGTCACCGAGTCGTTGCCAAACGTCAGCACCGTGTCCTGCCCGACACTGGAGGCATGCGCACGGAAGTCATCCGCCGACAAAACACCCTGCACACCGAGGAATACCATTTTGTCGTTGGAGGTAAACCCCACCACCCGATCCTGCCCGAACGCGCCGTTGAACAGGAACGTATCCGCCCCGCCCCCCGATTCCATCAGGTCATTACCTGCGCCGCCGACAAACACGTCGTTGCCCGCGCCGCCAATCAGATGATCGTTGCCATCCAGCCCGAACAACCAGTCGCCACTCGCATGTGCCTTAAGCGTATCGACGCCACTGCTGCCTTTCACGCTCGACTCGTAGGCCGTGACATTACTGCCCGCTTTCAAGCCATTGGCCGTGACGCTGTGGCTCACATCATCCTTGAACACGCCCCAGAGAAGCCCCGGTTCCTTGGTCAGAATCGTGCCGATGTCGCGAGTGATGCTGATCCGGCCCTGTGCATCACGGACGTACAGATTGCCCGCACCGTCGTTGGCGAAATCAAAATTCTTCACTGAGTTTTGCAGGTCGAGCGAGTTGCTGCCCTGCCCGCCGAGGATGACGTTGTAACCACCGCTGTCACGGAACGTGTCGTTCCCTGCGCGTCCCTCCAGGTAGTCGTTGCCGCTGCCGCCCTGGATCAGGTCATTACCGTCACTGCCGATGATGAAGGTGCTGCCCTTGTGGGTTTCGGCGTTGCGATTGAGATCCTGCACCCAAGTATTGGCGCGCGCCGGGTCGGACAGGTTGGCGACGATGATCGTCGAGTCGCGGCTCGTCAGGTCGTAGAACTTCGACTCGATCACCCGGTTCATGCCATCGCCATACGCGGTCGGCAAGTGTGAGATCCACGTCGGAATATTCAGGATCGAGAATGGCAGCAGATTCCACGCGGTCGAGGCGTAGTGATCGTTGAAGCTGACGATGTTGTCGGTGGTCGATGCGTGCGGCGCGTCATGCACGCCGACCGAGGCGCCGGTGAAGGTCGAGCCGTCGAGGGCGCGGAACACCGGGTCGTTTTCGTAGCCGACGTTGAGTACTTTGTCGGTGCTGCTCTGGGTCGGCGAGGCGTAAGCGATGTAGTTGGAATCGGCGAAAAAACCGCCCCATTTGCCACCGCTCAAATCGGCCATGCTGTTGACCGCGAGGCCGCCGAGGCTGTGGCCGCTGACCAGAACGTCGTTGCCGCTGAGACCGTTGGCCTTGGCGAATGTCACGACGTTATTGAGCAGATTACCGAAGGCTTCGCCGACGTAATTCTTCGCGTAATCCTTGGGGCCGAATGCCGCGAGCAGATCGTTGATCGCGTCGCCGATAGAATCGCCAATGAGGATTTCCCGTGGCCCGCTGGTGCCGCGAAAGGCAATGCCCAGTTCGGTGAGATGGCCTTGGGCGTCGTATTTGCCGAGAATTTCTACCTGAGCGCTGGTGTAGCCGGCCTTCTCGCCGAAGAAGGTGCCACGCGCATCGGTCTTGCCGTCGTAGCCCAATTGCGAGGCGGTGATCGGTGTCCAACCGGCCTGTTTGACCGCGTCGAGGGCGGCTTTTTCCGAGTCGGGGTTCCACGGAATGCCGGGGATGACGCCTTGTGAATCGGTGCCGCCAATCAGCGCCGTGACCAGTGTGGCCGGCAGGCCGAGGCCGAAGCCATTGTGTTGATAACCGGCAGCAAACCCGTTATCGAGGTTGTGATAGGAATACAGCGTGATCGCCATGGCGTCGCTGAACAGCGCCTTGGAATCGGCTGTGCCGAAGTTTTTGTAGTCATACACACCCATTGCCATTGCCTCTCTTTTTGTTGGAATTGTTCAGAGATAGCTCACAGCCAGAGCGCCCCTCGCAGGCCGCCCCGGAGCATTTCGATACAGCACTTCTTAATACATGCGCGCACACTCCCCCTGTAGGAGCTGCCGAAGGCTGCGATCTTTTGATGTTAAAAACAAAATCAAAAGATCGCAGCCTTCGGCAGCG
>NZ_JASCPK010000158.1:0-13191 GCF_029959385.1 Pseudomonas sp. PS01303 | reverse complement strand
GGATTTATCCCCGTTGGGTTGCGCAGCAGCCCCAAAATAATGGGGTCGCTACGCAACCCAACGGGGATAAATCCCCTCGCCACAAGTATGTGTTGCAGTTAAGCCTGAGCAAGCTCCGCATGCTCATCAGCATCCAGCAACTCTTTATCAGTCTGCTGCATCACCTGACTGGTCATCGCACCCGCCGTGATCGAGCCACTCACGTTCAACGCCGTACGCCCCATATCAATCAGTGGTTCAACCGAAATCAGCAACGCCACCAATGACACCGGCAAACCCATCGCCGGCAGCACGATCAGCGCTGCGAACGTTGCACCGCCACCGACACCGGCCACGCCGGCCGAGCTGAGCGTCACAATCGCCACCAACGTCGCGATCCACAGCGGATCCAGCGGGTTGATGCCCACGGTCGGCGCAACCATCACCGCCAACATCGCCGGGTACAGCCCCGCGCAACCGTTCTGGCCAATCGTCGCACCGAACGATGCCGCAAAACTCGCCACCGACTGCGGAATCCCCAGGCGACGAGTCTGCGCTTCAATGCTCAGCGGAATGCTCGCCGCGCTCGAACGGCTGGTAAACGCGAACGTCAGCACCGGCCAGATCTTGCGGAAGAAACGCAGCGGATTGATCCCGGCCGCCGACACCAGCAAACCGTGTACGACAAACATCAGGCCCAGACCCAGATACGACACCACGACAAAACTGCCGAGTTTGATGATGTCCTGCAGGTTGGAACCGGCGACCACTTTGGTCATCAGCGCCAGCACACCGTACGGGGTCAGCTTCATCACCAGACGCACCAGACGCATCACCCAGGCTTGCAGGGTGTCGATGGCGTTGATCACTTTCTGACCTTTTTCGACGTCATCCTTGAGCAGTTGCAGCGCGGCGACCCCGAGGAATGCGGCGAAAATCACCACGCTGATGATCGACGTCGGCTTGGCCCGGGCCAGGTCGGCGAACGGGTTTTGCGGGATGAACGACAGCAGCAGTTGCGGCACATTCAGGTCGGCGACCTTGCCGGCGTAGTCGGTCTGAATGGTTTGCAGACGGGCCATTTCCTGGGTGCCGGCGACCAGACCTTCAGCGGTGAGGCCGAACAGGTTGGTCAGGCCGATACCAATCAGCGCAGCAATCGCCGTGGTGAAGAGCAGGGTGCCGATGGTCAGGAAGCTGATCTTGCCCAGCGACGAGGCGTTGTGCAGACGCGCCACGGCGCTGAGGATCGAGGCGAACACCAGCGGGATAACGATCATTTGCAGCAACTGCACGTAGCCGTTGCCGACCAGATCGAACCAGCCGATCGAGGTTTTCAGAATCGGGTTGCCGGCACCGTAAACGGTGTGCAGCGCCACGCCGAAAGCCACGCCCAAAGCGAGTGCGAGCAGGACTTTTTTCGCCAGGCTCCACGTGGTGTGGCGGGTTTGTGCCAGACCGAACAGCAGGGCGAGGAACACCAGCAGGTTGAGAATCAACGGTAGGTTCATGAGAACTCCAGAAAGACTTTGCCAACAGCCTTCCGGGGCTGCTGCGAACCGGCAAGCCTAACAGCTTGATTTGCAATGATTTAATACCGAAATCTTAGGGCGTCCGTCGTTTTTGGAATAAGCGCTTGTCGCTCTCGGCAATGCATTTGGCGCAAATAGCGGCGTGGGCGGTCGCTGACAGACGAGGACTGTCATACACATTTGTTAGCGTCGATGCTTTTACATCAGGGAGAAAGCGTCGATGAAATTCGCACCGAAATTTCTGGCTGTCGCACTGGCTGTGGGCATGGGCCTGGCTTCTCAGGCTTTCGCCACCGACCTGAAACACTGGCCGGCGGATCAGGCGAAAGCGCTGGACGCGATGATCGCGGCCAACGCCAACAAAGGTAACTACGCGGTGTTCGACATGGACAACACCAGTTATCGCTACGACCTCGAAGAGTCGTTGCTGCCGTTCATGGAAAACAAGGGCCTGATCACCCGCGACAAACTCGACCCCTCCCTGAAGTTGATGCCGTTCAAGGACACCGCCGACCACAAGGAAAGCCTGTTCAGTTACTACTATCGCCTCTGCGAAGTCGACGACATGGTCTGTTACCCATGGGTCGCGCAGGTGTTCTCCGGGTTCACCCTCAAGGAACTCAAGGGTTACGTCGATGAGCTGATGGCTTCGGGCAAACCGGTGCCGGCGACTTATTACGAAGGTGATGTGGTCAAGAAGCTCGACGTCAATCCGCCGAAGATCTTCACTGGACAGCAAGAGCTGTACAACAAGCTGATGGAGAACGGCATCGAGGTTTACGTGATGACCGCGGCTTCCGAGGAACTGGTGCGCATGGTCGCGGCGGATCCGAAGTACGGCTACAACGTCAAACCACAGAACGTTATCGGCGTGACCACGCTGCTGAAGAACCGCGAGACTAACGAACTGACCACTGCACGCAAGCAGATCACCGCCGGCAAGTATGACGAGAAGGCCAACCTTGGCCTGGAGCTGACGCCATACCTGTGGACGCCGGCGACGTGGATGGCCGGCAAACATGCGGCGATCCTCACTTACATCGACGAGTGGAAAAAACCGGTATTGGTCGGTGGCGATACGCCGACGAGCGACGGTTACATGCTGTTCCACGATGTTGACGTGGCGAAGGGCGGGATTCACCTGTGGATCAACCGCAAGGACAAGTACATGACGCAGTTGAACGGCATGATGGCCAAACACGCGGCGGCGCAGGCGAAGGAAGGGTTGCCGGTGACGGCGGACAAGAACTGGGTGATCGTCAAGCCTGAAGAAATCCAGTAACCCCCAGAAGGGATCGGGTTGATCGTTCCCACGCTCTGCGTGGGAATGCAGCCCGTGACGCTCCGCGTCACTGGACGCGGAGCGTCCCTTGAGACATTCCCACGCAGAGCGTGGGAACGATCAGCCTCGCACTCAGGCGGGGCATTTTTTTTCGACGTTTAAGGCTTACAGCCCGTCAAGCATCGCTTTGTTACGCACCGCACCTTTGTCGGCGCTGGTCGCCAGCAGGGCGTAAGCCTTGAGGGCGGTGGTCACTTTGCGTGGACGAATCTCGACCGGTTTCCAGCCTTTCTTGTCCTGTTCGGCGCGGCGTGCCGCCAGTTCTTCGTCGCTGACCAACAGATTGATCGAGCGGTTCGGGATGTCGATCAGCACTTTGTCGCCGTCCTGCACCAGACCGATCGCACCGCCGGCCGCTGCTTCTGGCGAAGCGTGACCGATGGACAGGCCGGACGTACCGCCGGAGAAACGACCGTCGGTGAGCAATGCGCACGCTTTGCCCAGACCTTTGGATTTCAGGTACGAAGTCGGGTAGAGCATTTCCTGCATGCCCGGGCCGCCTTTCGGGCCTTCGTAGCGGATGATGACGATGTCGCCAGCCTTCACTTCGTCGGCGAGGATGCCGCGTACGGCGCTGTCCTGGCTTTCGAAGATCTTCGCGTTGCCTTCGAAGACGTGGATCGACTCGTCGACACCGGCGGTTTTCACCACGCAGCCATCGAGAGCAATGTTGCCGTACAGCACGGCCAAACCACCTTCTTGCGAATAGGCGTGTTCGACGCTGCGGATGCAGCCGTTTTCACGGTCGTCATCGAGGGTTTCCCAACGGGTCGACTGGCTGAACGCCGTCTGCGTCGGAATACCGGCAGGGCCGGCCTTGAAGAAGTGGTGCACGGCTTCATCGTCAGTCTGGGTGATGTCCCACTTGGCGATGCCTTCTTCCATGCTGCGGCTGTGCACGGTCGGCAGGTCGGTGTGCAGCAGACCGCCACGGGCCAGCGAACCGAGGATGCTGAAGATACCGCCGGCGCGGTGCACGTCTTCCATGTGGTACTTCTGGATGTTCGGCGCCACTTTGCACAGCTGCGGAACAGTGCGCGAAAGACGGTCGATGTCGCGCAGGTCGAAATCGATCTCGGCTTCCTGGGCGGCAGCGAGCAAGTGCAGGATGGTGTTGGTCGAACCGCCCATGGCGATGTCGAGCGTCATCGCGTTCTCGAACGCCTTGAAGTTGGCGATGTTGCGCGGCAGTACCGATTCGTCGTTCTCGCCGTAGTAACGCTTGCACAGCTCGACGATGGTGCGGCCAGCCTGCAGGAACAGCTGCTCGCGGTCACTGTGGGTGGCGAGAGTCGAACCGTTGCCCGGCAATGCCAGACCCAGTGCTTCGGTCAGGCAGTTCATCGAGTTGGCGGTGAACATGCCGGAGCACGAACCGCACGTCGGGCAGGCGCTGCGCTCGTATTCAGCGACTTTCTCGTCAGAAGCGCTTTCGTCGGCGGCGATCACCATGGCATCGACGAGGTCGAGGCCGTGGGAGGCGAGTTTGGTCTTGCCGGCTTCCATCGGGCCGCCGGAAACGAAGATCACCGGAATGTTCAGGCGCAAGGCAGCCATCAACATGCCCGGGGTGATCTTGTCGCAGTTGGAAATGCAGACGATGGCGTCGGCGCAGTGGGCGTTGACCATGTATTCGACGGAGTCGGCGATGATCTCGCGGCTCGGCAGCGAGTACAGCATGCCATCGTGACCCATGGCGATGCCGTCATCCACAGCGATGGTGTTGAATTCTTTCGCTACACCGCCAGCGCGTTCGATTTCGCGGGCGACCAGTTGGCCCAGATCCTTCAGGTGCACGTGGCCCGGTACGAACTGGGTGAACGAGTTGGCAATAGCGATGATCGGCTTTTTGAAGTCGTCATCTTTCATCCCCGTGGCGCGCCACAGTGCGCGGGCGCCGGCCATGTTGCGGCCGTGGGTGGATGTTTTCGAGCGATAATCTGGCATGGAGCACTCCGGGCGGCTAATCAGGTACTAAATGGGAGTGAGCTTCTATTGACCTCTGGAACACTCAGAAATGGCCGTGTGTCCGGAAGTTGCCGATGACGTTGCGGGATCGCCGCTGGTCTCAGCCTGAGCTCATAAACCCGCCGGGGATGAATGGCGATGAATCTGCCGATTCTACACCGCTGGCGTCTGGAGGGAATGGCGCAAAGTGTTGTTCCAGTGCCGACGGCGTGTGTGGCATGACGACCGGCAGCTTTAATCACCGCCCGGCTGCGTCATGGCATGGCTTTCATGGATTCTGGCGCGACGGCTGATCCGACTGTTCAATGCTAATGCCACGCCACTGAGCAGGACAAAGCTGTAACCCAGCGTGGCTTGCAGGTTGGCCGGGCTCAGGCTGATCAATGCGCTGATAAGGCCGCCGCAGATAAAAGTGAGGGTACTGCCGGCCGCCGCCGAGGTGCCGGCAAGTTCGGGGAACAGGCCCATGGCTTTCGACGTGGCGGCTGGGCGCGCGATGGTGGTGCCGGCGGTGCAGATCAGCATCGGAATCAGCACGGTCGCTGGCGTCAACGCGAAGTTCGACGACAGGTACAGCATTGCCAGCCCCGACAGCAGGATCAGGCCAAGCCCGACGAGCATTTGCTGGCCGGGTTTGATTCGGCGGCTGAGGATCGTGGCGACGAGCCCTCCGACAATGTAGGCCGCGCCGTAGATCAACAGAATCAGTGAAAAGTCATAAGGCGCCATTTGCAGTTGATCCATGAAGATCAACGGTGAAATCACGATGAATGAGAAGTGGCAGGCGAAGGCGAAGGCGGATATCAGCCAGTAGCTGACGAATTCGAAGTCGCCCAGCACTCGCCGATAAGACCGAATGAAGCCGGGGCGAGCGCCGCTGTGAGACGGCCGACTGTTGTCCAGAAACAGCCACGCCTTGATCAACACCACGGCGGCCAAACCGATAAACACCCAGAAGCTGCCGCGCCAGCCAAGCGTGGCCTGCAGGAAAGTGCCGGCCAGCGGCGATATCGAGATGAAAATCCCAGAGGCGGTGACCATCAGGATCCGCAGCCGATCGCGCTGCTCGCCTTCGAACAGATCCTGCACCAAGGCCTGCGACAACACGAAACAGCCACAGCCCAGGGCCTGCATCACGCGGAATATCAGGAACAGCGTGTAATCGCTGGTGCTTACGCAACCGAGGGCACCGAGCATCGAAATGCTCATGCCCACAAGCAGTAAACCCTTGCGCCCGATGGCATCCGACAGCGGCCCGATCAGCAGTTGCGCAAAAGCGATGCCCACCGCAAACAGGCTGATCGACAGCGCAATATTGGCCGGAGTGGTGCGAAAGTGCTCGGCCAGTGCCGGAAACGATGGCAGCAGCACATCCAGCGGAAACACTCCCAGCAGCACCATCGCCATCAACAGACTGACCGCGCCGCGGCGTTGCCCGGCGGTCACTGCGGCTTTTCCTCTATTCATCGACCAGGCCTGCCTTGGCGAACAATTTGCGGTTATTGATGAGGGCAAAGAATCCCGCTTTTGTCATCGCCTCCAGCGTTGCCTTCGCCCCGGCCTTGGTGCGCTGACGACTGGCTCTGGGGCTGATCAATCCGTCGAGGATTTTGCGAATGACGTCGTCGGCAATCCCGACACTGCGCAGGCTCTGTTTCAGCCAGCGCTCGTCGACTTCGAAAAAGATTCGCAGGAACTCCAGGAGCATTCTGGCGCTGAAGGTGCGCTGACGGCTGTTCAGGGTCAGCCACAGGTAATGGAACACTTCTGAAAAATAGCGGCTGTGACGGGCCTCGTCGGCGAGGTGATCGCGCAGCATGTCGCTGACGCTGGAGACCAGCGTGTCACGGCAAACCTCGAGCAACTCCCGGGCAATGATCGTCTCCGAGACGAAGCCGAGCAGAAACCACGCGAGTGGGCGATCCGTCTCGGGCACTCGGGTAATTGCGGTGTTCAACTGGGTAATGCGCATGGGCATCACCGGGCGCTCGGTAATGCCGTACTGGCTGGCGATCTGCTCGGCCAGTTGACTGGAGAACAGCGCGTGATAGCCCTCGTCGGTGTACAGCTGCAGCGCCGCATTTTTCATGCGCGAGGGCACGAAAGCGGGCAGCTCGCCGTGGACGATGGTTTCCACGGCGCGGTTGACAATGCGGTGTTCGAGCAGCGTGGTGTAGTCGAGGAAATGCACCAGATGATTGGCCGTCAGCCGTTGTATGACCTCGCTGCCAGCAGCGCGAATGGCCGGATGTGAGAGGTACGGCAAAAAGGCCGGGGGAAACCAGTGGCGGGTTTTCAGCTGTTCTTGCAGGTCATCCGGCAATTGATAGGTGTGTTGAGAAGTGCGCACCGATGCGCGGCCGTTCCAGTCATCGAGGGTGAACTTGTGCGCCCATGACACTGAGGCTTCCAGTTGGTCGGAGGTGATTGCGTTCATGCTTGCACCTCCAGCAACAGCGCCTGCATTTCCTGACACATCGCTTGACCGTCGCTGGCGCCGCAACCGACGAAGAACAACGGTTGTTCCGCGCTGCCGGTAATTTTCAGCAGGGCTTCAACCTGATCATCAGAGAACGCGCCGGTCAGCCAAGTGCCGAGACCGAGGGCCGTGGCAACCAACTGAAAGGATTGCGACAAGTGCCCAGCCTCCACGAACGCCATGCGATAGGCGCGTGAGTGTTCATATTTCCACCAGAGCTTGTCGAAACGCGCGGTAATGAACAGGCCCAGCGGCAGGTTGTTGATGAAGTGTTGTCCGCCGAGCAGTTGACCCAGCGCGGTGTCGGGCAGCGGGTTTATCAGGCTCAAGGCGTGCTCTTCCGGGTGATAGGCGTAGATGCCGGGTTTCAGGCCGCTGACGTTCTGCACCAGCGCAAAACCTTCGCACGCATTCAAACCGCCGCCGGAAGGACTGCTGCGACGGGCATCAAGCCCGAGGGCGATACTGCTGTCACGATCCTGCTGGCGTTCGTGCAGATAACCGAGGGAAAGATAGAGCAGGGTGGAAACGTCATTCAGCGTGATCGCTTCACCGGTAAAGGAACGACTGGTTTTGCGCTGGCGCAGGACGTTTCCCAAGCGGTCGTTGCTTAGCACGGCAGGCGCCGGCAGCGCGATGCGTCGCGCGCCTTCCAGTGTGGGGCGCTCTTTATCGGGCGGTGGTTTGCTCAGTACGTCATTGCAATGATCCAGATATTGTCTGGACCATTCATTAATATTCTTGGGTGTCTCTTCGCAGGGAATGTTCTGCGTGCCTATATGAAATATCTTGGATAACTCATCCCAGCCCCAGGGCGGGCTGTCTATTTTTGCAATGGTTAAAATTCCCACGCTCAATAGTTGTATGTCTATTATGTTGCGGCTGTCGAATGCGTTCGGGTTGTCGATAAGTTTCGCCAGTCTTGAAGCGTAATCAAGATCAAGTTCATGTTGAGTGTGTTCTTTATAGTTCCAGACGATTTGTCCGGGCGTGCGCGGCAATATGAATAAGTACGGATTGATGTGCATGTTCAATGCTTCACTCTGGAAAGGGCTGATGGACGCTGGGGTGCCGGCACTCCCCAGCGTCCTGACTTACTTAGCGGGCTTTAGGCGCAACCAGAAAAGCGAGGTTTGCGATTTTGTTGGTTTCCAGAGTAATTGCTTTCATAGTATGAACTCCTTGTTCATTAAGATTGAATGCCACCTCGTGGTGACAACTCAATAATAGTTTGTAATCGATTAATGGCAAGTGGAGATTAAGTAGGAAAAATCCAGTAATTTTGTCGGAGCGATCTCGCCCCTTGTACAAACTTGTCAGTTGTTTTTCGCTAATTAACAGGTGCGCGGAAAATTCCTGCAAGACTGTAGGAAGTTAA
This sequence comes from Pseudomonas sp. PS01303, assembly GCF_029959385.1. Classification (NCBI taxonomy): domain Bacteria; kingdom Pseudomonadati; phylum Pseudomonadota; class Gammaproteobacteria; order Pseudomonadales; family Pseudomonadaceae; genus Pseudomonas; species Pseudomonas sp. PS01303. The sequence continues at coordinate 4,513 of NZ_JASCPK010000158.1, read as the reverse complement.
TTGTAGGAGTCGGCTGGATTTGAAGTGAAATAGACGGCCTTGCACCGCCCAAAAACAAACGGGGAGCCCTTGGGCCCCCCGTTTTTACTGACCAATCAGCTGTTTGGCAGCAGACGGCAGGTGATGCTTTTGATGTAGCGGGTTTCGGCGATGGCTGGGTGCACCGGGTGATCCGGGCCCTGACCGCCGCGCTCGAGCATCTGGATGTTGCGATCCAGGTGACGGGCGCTGGTCAGCAGAATGTTCTGCAGATCGTCTTCCGGCAGGTGCATCGAGCACGAAGCGCTGATCAGGATGCCGTCCTTGTTGAGCAGGCGCATGGCCTGCTCGTTCAGACGACGGTAGGCGCCTTCGCCGTTCTTCATGTCTTTCTTGCGTTTGATGAACGCCGGCGGATCGGCAACGATCACGTCGAAACGCTCTTCGCTGGCTTTCAGCTCTTTCAGCGCTTCGAAGACGTCGCCTTCGATGCAGGTCATCTTGTCGGCAAAGCCGTTCAGTGCGGCGTTGCGCTCAACGCCGTCGAGGGCGAAGGCCGAGGCATCGACGCAGAACACTTCGCTGGCGCCGAAGGCAGCAGCTTGCACGCCCCAGCCACCGATGTAGCTATAAAGGTCGAGAACGCGTTTGCCTTTGGCGTAAGGCGCCATGCGTGCGCGGTTCATGCGGTGGTCGTAGAACCAGCCGGTTTTCTGACCCTGAATGACCGGGGCTTCGAATTTCACGCCGTTCTCTTCCAGCGCCACCCACTCCGGCACCAGGCCGAACACGGTTTCGACGTAACGATTGAGGCCTTCAGCGTCACGCGCGGCGGAGTCGTTCTTGAAGAGGATGCCGCTTGGCTTGAGCACTTGGGTCAGCGCTGCGATCACGTCATCTTTGTGCGCTTCCATGGTCGCCGAGGCGATCTGGACTACGAGGATGTCGCCGAAACGGTCAACCACCAGACCCGGCAACAGGTCGGAATCGCCGTAGACCAAGCGGTAGAACGGCTTGTCGAACAGGCGATCGCGCAACGACAGGGCCACGTTCAGGCGGTGCACCAGCAGCGACTTGTCCAGTTGCACCTTGATGTCGCGGGACACCAGACGGGCGCAGATCAGGTTGTTCGGGCTCATCGCGACGATGCCCAAAGTCTTGCCGCCGGCGGCTTCGAGGATCGCCTGATCGCCGGCCTTGAAGCCGTGCAACGGGGTGGCGGCCACATCGATTTCGTTGCTGTAGACCCACAAGTGGCCGTTGCGCAGGCGACGGTCGGCGTTGGCTTTGAGGCGCAGGCTAGGCAGGGACATGACGTCGCTCCGGAAAAAAGAGCGGGAGTATAGCGCGTCAGGCCGGCTGATTGGCCGGCAAATGGACATGTGGTGCGCTCCCAATGTGGGAGGATTTACCTGTGGTGAGGGGATTTATCTGCGGTGAGAGGATTTATCTGTGGCGAGGGGATTTATCCCCGATCGGCTGCGCAGCGGTCCCAAATCCATCTGACACGGTATGTCTGATACACCGCGCTGTCAGGTTTTGCGACTGCTGCGCAGCCGAACGGGGATAAATCCCCTCGCCACAATGGATCGGTGTGGGAGGAGAAACCCCCTGCTCCACAATGGATCGGTGAGGAAAGGAGAAATCTGGATCAGGCAGAAAGGGCGCTGATCAGCTCTCTGCTGAACGCCGGAATATCATCCGGCTGGCGGCTGCTGATCAGGTTGCCGTCCTTGACCACTTCTTTATCCACCCAATGTGCGCCGGCGTTGACCAGATCATCCTTGACGGTTTTATAGCTGGTCATGGTTTTGCCATTCACCAGCCCCGCCGAAATCAGCAGCCAGCTGCCATGGCAGATCACCGCGATCGGTTTGCCGGCCGAGGCGCCGGTCTTGACCAGATGCTGGGCGTCCTGATCGATGCGAATGGTGTCGGAGTTTTGCACGCCGCCCGGCAACACCACCGCGTCGTACTGCTCAATGCTGGCAGCCTGGAAGGTCTGATCGACCTTGAAGTCATCCGCCGGTTTGTCGTGGTTCCAGCCTTTGACCGTACCGGTCTCGGCCGAGAGGATGTCGACTTGCGCGCCAGCCTGTTCCAGCGCTTGCTTGGGGCCGGTCAATTCGACCTGTTCGAAACCGTCGGTTACCAAAAAAGCGACGCGCTTGCCGTTGAGGGAAGTGGCCATCGATAAGCTCCTGAGTCAGTGAGAATTTGTTGGCGCAGCGGCCAGAAAATTTTCGCCGCGCCTTACCAAGTCCGAAGCCTGAGTTTGAATGAAAGTTCCTCCGATGTGCCCGTCGGTGTGTCGCCCTGCGGTCTCAGCGGTTAGAATCGCCGCCTGTCCCTGAGTGTGTACATATGTCCCAAGAGCTGACCACCGAACAGATTCAACAATCGCTGCAAGGCATCAGTGTGCCGGCGCAACCGCAGATCATGGTGGATCTGCAAATGGAGCAGTACATGCCCGACCCGGATCTGGAGGTGATCGCCAAGCTGATCGCCCAAGATCCTGGCCTCTCCGGTTCATTGCTGAAAATCGTCAACTCGCCGTATTACGGCTTGAGCAACAAGATCACTTCGATTCAGCGCGCGGTGAATCTGCTGGGCAGCCGTTCGATCATCAATCTGATCAACGCGCAGTCGATCAAGGGCGAGATGAATGACGACACCATCGTCACGCTCAACCGTTTCTGGGACACCGCGCAGGATGTGGCGATGACTTGCCTGACGCTGGCCAAACGCATCGGCACTCAGGCCGGCGATGAAGCCTATGCGCTGGGCCTGTTCCACGATTGCGGCGTGCCGTTGATGCTGCAGCGTTTCCCCAATTACATGTCGGTGCTGGAAGAGGCGTATGCCAACGCCAGCCCGACCTGTCGCGTGGTCGATACCGAAAACCGTACGTTCAACACCAACCATGCGGTGGTCGGCTATTACACAGCGAAGTCGTGGCGTTTGCCGGAGCATGTCAGTGCCGCGATCGCCAATCACCACAACGCCTTGGCGATTTTCAGCGACGAGTCGTCGCGCAACAGCCAGTTGAAGAATCTGTTGGCGCTGTTGAAGATGGCCGAACACATTTGTGCGTCGTATCGCGTGCTGGGCAACCAGACCGAAGACCACGAGTGGAACAGCATCGGCCCGCTGATTCTCGATTACGTCGGTCTGTCGGACTACGATTTCGAAACCCTCAAACAAACGATTCGCGACCTCGGCGCGCATTGATTCGAGGACACCATGCCTGAACTGCCCGAAGTCGAAACCACCCGTCGCGGGATTGCCCCGCATCTGGAAGGCCAGCGTGTCAGCCGGGTGATCGTGCGTGACCGGCGGTTGCGCTGGCCGATCCCCGAAGACCTCGATGTGCGCCTGTCCGGCCAGCGCATTGTGCTGGTCGAGCGGCGTGCCAAATATTTGCTGATCAACGCTGAAGTCGGCACGTTGATCAGCCATTTGGGCATGTCGGGCAATTTGCGTCTGGTCGAAGCGGGGCTGCCAGCCCTCAAGCATGAGCACGTCGATATCGAACTGGAGTCGGGGCTGGCGCTGCGCTACACCGATCCGCGCCGGTTCGGAGCGATGCTGTGGAGCAACGATCCGCTTAATCATGAATTACTGATTCGCCTCGGCCCGGAGCCGTTGACCGATCTGTTCGATGGCGAGCGCTTGTTTCAGCTATCACGCGGGCGGTCGATGGCGGTCAAGCCGTTCATCATGGACAACGCAATCGTGGTCGGGGTCGGCAATATTTATGCAACGGAAGCGCTGTTCGCCGCCGGCATCGATCCGCGCCGCGAGGCCGGGGGCATCTCCCGTGGGCGCTATCTGAAGCTGGCGATCGAGATCAAACGCATCCTCGCTGCTGCGATCGAACGTGGCGGCACGACGCTGCGCGATTTTATTGGTGGCGACGGTCAGCCGGGGTATTTCCAGCAGGAACTGTTTGTCTATGGCCGGGGTGGTGAGCACTGCAAGGTCTGCGGCACCGGGCTGCGCGAAGTGAAACTCGGCCAGCGCGCCAGTGTGTTTTGCCCACGCTGTCAGAGCTGAAAAAGTCCTGGGGTCTATAGTGAGGTGACTCACTGTTCAGCCCGAAGGATCGTGCCATGAAATCCCTGCAAGTCTTCTTTGTCACGTTGCTGCTGTGTTCCAGCCTAGCGGTTCAGGCCACGGAAAGCGGCAGCGGCGACCCGCGCTACACCATTCAAAACCCGCCTGCCTACGCCATGATCGGCGACTTGCTGATTGCCCGACCGTTATTGGTGGTGGCCACGGTGATTGGTGCGGGGGCGTTTGTGGTGTCGTTGCCGTTTACCGCGCTGGGTGGCGGGATTGGCGATGCGGGGCAGGCGCTGGTGGTGGATCCGGCGCGGGCGGCGTTTGTAAGGTGTCTGGGGTGTACGGGGGAGGGGTTTGAGCAGCGCGAGTGAGCTGATCAGGAGTTTGCGGTGTGGCTGATGGACTCTTCGCGAGCAGGCTCGCTCCCACATTGGAACGCATTTCAAAAGTGGGAGCGAGCCTGCTCGCG
>NZ_JASCPK010000157.1:0-13724 GCF_029959385.1 Pseudomonas sp. PS01303 | reverse complement strand
CCCCTGTAGGAGCTGCCGAAGGCTGCGATCTTTTGATCCTGTTTTTTAAAAGCAACATCAAAAGATCGCAGCCTTCGGCAGCTCCTACAGGGGTTGGGGGTTGCCGTTGAGTTCTCGCAGGGTATCGAGGAAGAGTTTCAGGACGGGGGAGGCATCATCCGCCCGATACGTTGCATACAGCGGCACTTCCGGCAACGCCGGGGTCAGGCGTCGAAACACCAGCCCCGCCGGCGCCAACTGTTCAATCGACGCCGGCAACAGTGCCACGCCAAACCCGGCGCGCACCAGGCTCAGCAACGTCTGCACCTCAATCACCTGCTGGCGTATCTGCGGGGTAAACCCGGCCTGAATGCAGCACTGATAGAGAAAATTAGCGAACCGCGACTGCTTCAACTCCAGCGCCACAAACGGCTCCTGCGCCAGATCTGCCGGGGCCAGCATCTCGCGCTGCGCCAGCGGATGATCCGCCGGCATCACCACGTGAATCGGCTCGTAAATCAGCAGTTCATTGCGCAACAGCGGGTCGTCATAACCGACACGAAACACGCAGGCGTCAATGCGTTTCTCCTTCAACGCCTTGACCTGCGCCGCCGGGGTCATTTCGTGCAGGCGCCAATTGACCTGCGGATAGCGCTCGCGAAACAGGTGCAAAGCCTTGGGCAGCACGCCGACCATCACCGAACTGATCATGCCGATTTCCAGTTCACCGAGCTGGCCACGTCCGGTCTGCCGGGTCAGATCCAGCGCCCGCTCAAGCTGTTCGAACACCAGCGGCGCCTGCTCCTTGAGCATCTGCCCCGCCGCCGTCAGTTCGACCCGATGATGGCTGCGTTCGAACAGGGGCGTGCCCAGTTCCTCTTCCAGCAAACGAATCTGCTGGCTCAGCGGCGGCTGGCAGATATGCAGGCGTTCGGCGGCGCGACCGAAGTGCAACTCATCGGCCAACGCCATGAAGTACCGCAGCAAGCGCAAGTCCATGGCGATTTATCCCAGGCTCAGTGGCGTCGAACGCTGGCGCACGCCGGTCAGCGCGAACAACGCATTGGCGATGGCCGGCACCACCGAAGGGCTGCCCAACTCGCCGACGCCACCCGGTTTGCTCGGCTCACCGTCGAGCACGAGGATGTCGGTGCCCGGCATGTCGGACATGCGCGTGACGCGATAATCATGGAAGTTGCTCTGCACTACCCGGCCCTGTTTGATGTCGAGCCGATCGAACAACGCGTGACCGAAGCCCCACATCAGGCCGCCGTAGATTTGCTCTTCAACACCGCCCGGCGACACCGCCAAACCGCAATCAACCACACAGGTGAGCTTCTCGACTTTCGGCTTTCCATCGGCCGTCGCTACCCTTGCGACCACCGCGATAAAACTGGTGTAACCCTGATTGGTCGCGATGCCCAGCGCCGTGCCAGGTGGCAACGGCTGACCCCAACCGGCGCGCTCGGCTGCCTGCTTGAGCACCGCCACATGCCGTGGTCGTTCCTGCATATTGGCCAGGCGGAACGCCAGTGGATCTGCACCGGCCGCGTGCGCCAGCTCATCCATGAAACTTTCCACAGCAAACACGTTGGGAATAAAACTCACCGAGCGATACCAGCCGCTCGGCACGTCGCTTTCGTGCTTGACCCAATTCAATTCCAGATGCGGTGGACGGTAGGCGAAGTCCCACGCGGTGATCGCTTCGGTGGTGCTGTAATCCATCTTGTCCGGGCGTTCGAAATAACCCGGTTCCCACTGTTCCGGCGAGGCTGGCGACACCGCGTGCAGTTGCAGCGCACTGAGTCTGCCTTGAGCATCCAGCGCACCTTTGACCCGATGCAAGGTTGCCGGATGATTGAACAGCGCGTGCATTTCATCTTCACGGCTGTTGAGCAGTTTCACCGGCACGCCGGTTTTCTGCGCCAGATACGCGACTTCAAACAACCAGTATTTGGCTTCCCGCGCACCGAAGCTGCCGCCCGAGACCAACTCATGAATGGTGACGTTGGCCTTGTCGATCCCGCACACAGTTTGCGCCGCTTCCAGTGCCGACGACGGCACCTGCACGCCGCCCCAATAGGTGATTGCCTTGTCCTTGACCTGCGCGGTGATGCAGATCGGTTCCAGCGGGTTTTGCACCTTGTAGGGCATGGTGTAATCGGCTTCGATCAGCTTCGCCGCGCCCGCCCATTGCCCGGCGACATCACCTTGGGTCATGGCTTTGACGGTTTGCGCTTGCGGATCGCCAATGGCTTTGGCTTGAGCACTGAACAACTGCTCGCTGTCGAACCCGGCCAGCGGTGAATCGCTCCACTTGATCTCCAATACTTTGCGGCCCTGCTGCGCGGCCCAGAACGTATCCGCCAACACGGCGACGCCTTCCAGATTGCCGCCGAGCACATCCGGACGCCCCGGAATCGCCAGCACCTTGCGCACGCCCGGCACTTGCAGAGCCGCCGCTGAATCGACGCTGACGACCTTCGCGCCAACCACCGGCGCACGCTGAATCACCGCCACCAACATGTCCGGCAATTGCACGTCGATGCTGTACTTGAACCGCCCGCACACCTTGGCCGCCGCATCGCGTTTGTGCCGCAGCTTGCCAATGTATTTGAACTGCGTCGGGTCTTTCAGCGTGACGTGGGTCGGCGCTGACAGATTCGCCGCGACCCCGACCAGTTCGCCGTAACCGAGGCTACGCTTACTCGACGTGTGAACGACGCGACCTTCCTCGGTGGTGCAACTGTCGGGGCTGACTTTCCACTGTTTCGCCGCTGCTGTAATCAACAGCGCCCGCGCCGTGGCACCGGCCATGCGCAAGCGATCGTATTCGAGGGAAACGCTGGTGCTGCCGCCCGTGGAGAAGACTTTCCAGACCGGATGAATGTAGGTTTCGAAAAACGGATCTTCCGGGGTAATCACCTGCACGGTCATCGGGTTGACGTCCAGCTCTTCCGCCACACACGCGGCCAATGCCGTTTGCGTACCGGTGCCGGAATCGTGCTTGTGCACCACCAGTTTCACCGTGCCGTCGGGAAAAATCCGCACCCAGGCATTCGGCTCAAATTCGTTGGCCGGTGCCATGGCTTTTGGATCGGTGGCTGCGATGCCGCCGGGCAGATACAGGGCAATCGCCAGTCCGGAAGCGACGGTCGCCGCTTGCTTGAGAAAAACCCGCCGCGGCAGTTCGATGCGGGTGTCGTCGATAAGGCTCATCAGGCCTCCTTCGGCGCATTCGCCGCACGTTTGATCGCTTTGTTGATGCGCCCGTAAGTGCCGCAGCGGCAGATATTTCCGGACATGGCGTTGCGGATCGAATCGTCGGTCACCGCCGCACCGGTGTTGAGCAGCGCGGCGGCGGACATGATCTGCCCGGATTGACAGTAGCCGCATTGCGGCACATCTTCGGCGACCCAGGCCAGTTGCAGCGGATGGTTTTCCGTCGGCGACAAACCTTCGATGGTGGTGATGCTGTGGCCCGCGACGGCGGCCGCCGGCAATTGGCAGGAACGCACCGCGACGCCGTCCAGGTGCACGGTGCAGGCACCGCACAGGCCCATGCCGCAGCCGAACTTGGTGCCGGTGAGTTTCAGTTGATCACGCAAGACCCATAACAAGGGCATGGAAGAGGACGCTTCATCCAGCTCGCGTCGTTCGCCGTTCACCGTGAATGCAATCATTGTCAGGCTCCAAAAGAGCGGCCCGTCTTTGTGCAGGCCTGGTCACCGATTATTGGAACCCTGAGCAACACGCGGCCAGCGACGATTTCTGCCAACCGCTGTAAGCAGGACTAACAACATGTACAAGCGATACCCGTCGGTGCAGTCCATGAGCGCGTTTATCCACGCCGCACGCAGCGGCAGTTTTTCCAGCGCTGCGCGCAAACTGGATCTGACCCACAGTGCGATAAGCCAGCAGATTCGTGCGCTGGAAGATTTCATTGGCCAGCCGTTGTTCGTGCGTGAGGGGGGTGGCAGCAACCTGACCGATGCCGGGCAGTTGTTTGCCAGTGTCTTGTCGGACGGTCTGGCGCAGATTGACCGGGCGATCTCGTCGGTGAAAAACCGCAGCGTCGCGCAACGGTTGACGCTTGATGTCGACAGCGAACTGGCGCAGAGCTGGCTCAATCCGCGCCTGCCGCAGTTGCTCGATGGGCTGCCGGATTACGAGGTGACGTTGCTGTCGATGCCGCGCAGTGATCGCAGCACGTTTGAGCGGGTCGATCTGGCGTTGCGCTATGGCTATGGTGATTGGGACGACTGCGAGATGACGCAGATTTGTGGCGATCGGGTGTTGGCGGTGGCTTCGCCGGATTTGCTGGAACGGTATGGGTTGCAGGTGCCGTTGACCCCGGCACAGATTTTGGAGTTGCCGTTGTTGGGCTATACGCGAAGGTCGTGGATTCCGTGGCTGGATGCGGCCGGAATGACCCCGACCGAACCGCCAGCGCGGGTGATTTTTGATAATGCGGCCAACCTGATCGCCGCTGTCGAGGCTGGCGTTGGTGCAGGGTTGGTGCGTGGATTGCTGGCGGCTGATGCGTTGCGCAGTGGGCGGTTGGTGGCGTTGAACGAGGCGCAGATTGCGGCGCATTACAACCTTTACGCGGTGTGGCCGCATGGGCAGGCGGAGCGTGTGGCGCCGGTGGTTGAGGCGATCAAACTGTTGGCTTTGCGTACACTTGAAATCCAGCCCTCACCCTAGCCCTCTCCCAAAGGTAGAGGGGACTGATCGTGGGATATTGACGAATTACGCCGACTTGAGAGATCAGCTTTGAATCCATAATCGACTCGAACTTTCAGGTCGATGCATCGCGAAAAACACCTCGGTCGGCCCCCTCTCCCTCCGGGAGAGGGCTGGGGTGAGGGTAGCTCCTGATCTGCCCATATCGAACGCATATCACCACCCCGCCCAATTAATATTGTACGAACCCCTCCCCCCTTTCCAATACTCGCCCTCAGCAGCCACCCACCCGGGCCGGATGCGAACAGGCGAGGGAATGCGCGAGTCTTGCGCATAGAAACGGCCGATTGCCCGGGACGTGGATGCCGAGAGCCGCAAGGCTCCCTTCCCCGCTATCAGGAGATCGACTGCAATGATCATCGATATCAGCTGCTATCCCACCGATCTGGTGGACCTCGCCTGGAGGCATGACGGTGACCCGTTCACCGGCGAGCGTCTGCTGGAGATGATGGATGGCCCGTACATGGTCAACGGCAAGCCTCGCCGCATTGACAAAGCCTTCATCCAGCCGCCGCAAGGCAACACGATTTACACCTGGACCGACGGCGACCTGACCGGCCGTGAATCCATCGACGCCTACATGGCCTACACCCTGAAAATGGTGCAGACCTACCCGGATCGTTTCATCGGCTGCTTCGTTTACAACCCGCGCTGCGGCGTGGAAAACGGCGTCGAGGCGATAGAGCGCTACGTCAAGGAACACGGTTTCGGCATGGTGCAGATGCAAGCCAACATGCACGCCTACCGTCCTGACCGTGCGCTCGACTGGGTGCGCCCATGCTTCGAGAAGTGCGCCGAGCTGGGCATTCCGGTCAAGCTGCACACCGGCGACGGCCCTTACAGCATCCCATCGGAATGGGTGCCGATGATCAAGGAGTTCCCCAACGTCAATTTCATCATGGCCCACTTCGGCGTGCAGACCGGTGGCGTCTACGTGTTTGAACCGATGCAATGGGCGATGGAATTGCCCAACGTTTACTGCGAATCCGGCTGGTGCCTGCAATCGCGGATCGTCGAATTCGCCAAGGTCTTGCCGACGCACAAAATCCTCTTCGGCACCGACACACCGCCGAACGAACCGGGCATGTGGCTGCGCCTGCTCGAAGTGCTCTGCCACGAACCGCCGCAAGGTCTGAACCTCGACGAGGACACCCTCGAGGACTACTTGGGCAACAACACCGCGCGGATGATCGGCCTTGAGCCAACCCCGCCACCCCGTTCCGTTTCCGAAGCAGAGGCGCAACTCAAGCGCCCCGTCACCACTCAACTGGCCAGGAGCTGAACCGATGATCATCGACACCCATCTGCACCCAACAAATCTGGTCGACGAGGCCTGGCGCCACACTGGCGAACCGTTCACCGGCGAGCGCATGCTCAAACTGATGGACGGCCCGTACATGATCAACGGCAAACCACGCCGCATCGACATGGGTTTCATCCAGCCGCCACCGGGCAACACCGGTTATCGCGACGGCAACCGCCGGGGCCGCGAAGGCGTACGCGACTACATGTCGTACATCGCCGAACTGTGCATGAAGTACCCGGATCGCTTCATCGGCAACTTCAACTTCAACCCGCGCTGGGGACCGGAAAACGGTGCGGCGGAGCTGGAATTCCACATCAAGGAATACGGCTTCAAGATGCTCAAACTGCACGCCAACATGCACGGCTATCGCCCGGATCGCGCACTCGACTGGCTACGTCCGGCGATGAAGGTCTGCGCCAAGTACAACATCGTCGTGCTGATCCACACCGGCGACGGCCCGTACACGATCCCGACGATGTTCTACCCGATCATCCGCGAGTTCCCGATGGTCAATTTCATCATCGGTCACTTCGGTATCCAGACCGGCGGCAACTACTCGTTCGAAGCGTTCTGGATGGCGATGGACACGCCGAACGTGTACTGCGAATCGGGCTGGTGCTTCCAGTCGCGGATCGTCGAATTCGCCAAGGAACTGCCGCGCAACAAGATCGTGTTTGGCACGGACTCGCCGCCGAATGAGCCGGGGATGTGGCTGCGGGAACTGGAAGTGTTGTGCTCGCCGGCACCGCAAGGCTTGGGGATTGATGAGGATCATCTCGAAGACTATCTGGGCAACAACATCGCAAGGTTGTGCGGGATCGAACCGACGCCACCGCCGAAGGATCTGGCCGAGGCCGACATACGCCTGACCACCACGTACTTGTAGATACACACAACCCAATGTGGGAATGGAGTTTCCTGTGGTGAGGGGATTTATCCCCGTTCGGCTGCGAAGCAGTCGTAAAACCGGCAACCGCGGTCTGCCTGATGCAGCGCGGTGGCAGGATTTGGGGCCGCTTCGCAGCCCAACGGGGATAAATCCCCTCGCCACAAAGGCCCTCGCCACAAGGGATCTGTGCAAAGAGCACACAGCGACTTTACAGGCACGAAGATGACCCGGCGTTCGTTCGACCGGCAGGCCAACGGCTGGCCGCGCGAACGCCCTCTCACCCCTGCGTGCCTGCTTTTTACGAGGTGACACCATGACCCGTTCGACGCTCGGCGATTCTCAGGACTTTCACGTGTTCATCGACGCCTATCGCCGTGAGTATCCGGACGATGTGCTGACCGTCACTCAACCGATTTCTGCCGATCAGGACGTCACCGCCCTGGTCGATGCCCTCGCCGCCCAAGGCCGCGATCCGCTGCTGATCTGCGAAAACGTCGGCCACCTCGGCGTGCCGGTGGCGACTAATCTGTTCGCCTCCCGAACCCGAATCGCTCGGCTGTTCGGCGTAACGCCTGCGCAACTGCACGAAACCTTTCAAACCCGCGCCAACCAAGCCATCGCCCCGCGTTATGTGGAGAGCGGCCCGATCCTCGATGAAGTCTTCGAAGGCGAAGCGCTGGATCTGGCGCTGCTGCCGATGCTCAAGCACTTCGACAGCGATCGCGGGCCGTACATCACCAACGCGATCATCGTTGCCGAAGACCCGCTGACCGGCATCGCCAACATGAGCTATCACCGCTCGATGCGCCACGCCCGCCAGGCCCTCGCCACCAGCCTGCATTCACGCGGTCATTTGTGGCGGATGCTGCAAACCGCGCGCGAACGTGGCGAAGAATTGCGTGTGGCCATGGTGGTTGGCGCGCACCCACTGTTCATGCTCGCCGCCGCTGCACGCTTGCCCTATGGCGCCGATGAACGCGCCGTCGCCGGCGGGCTGTTTGGTGCGCCGCTGGAGTTAGTGAAAACCCCGCGCTACGGCATCGGTGTACCGGCGTATGCCGAGTTTGTTCTGGAAGGCGCGATCGACCCGGCGGCCTATGCCGAGGAAGGCCCGTTCGGTGAATTCAGCGGTTATTCCTCGGATCGCTCGACCAACAATGTGCTGCGTGTCGACACCCTGTTAAAGCGCAAGGACGCCTGGCTGGTCGATGTGATGGGCGGCCGCTACGCCGAGCATTTGACCCTCGCCCGCCTGCCGCGCGAAGCGGAGATGAGCGAAAAACTCAAGGCACGTTTCCCCGCTGTCACCGCCGTGCATTACCCGAATTCCGGCACGCATTTTCACTGCTACGTGGCGCTGGATCAGAGCCGCGACGGCGAGGCGCGGCAGATCATGCAGGCGTTGCTCGGCTGGGATCCGTACCTGAAAACCGTGATCGCGGTGGACAGCGATATCGACATCAGCGATGACAGCCAGGTGCTGTGGGCACTGGCCACACACTTCCAGCCGCACCTGGATATTTTCACCATCGATGGCTTGCCCGGCAGTCCGCTCGATCCTTCGTCGTCGGTCAACGGCACCACTTCGCGGATGGGCCTGGATGCGACTCGCGGTTCCGGGTTTGACGGGATCAAGGCGCAGCTGGATCAGGATGTACTGGAACGCGCGCGGGTTTTGCTCAAAGGACTGGAATCGTGAACCGGCATCGGATGGTGGTCGGCATCAGCGGCGCGTCCGGCTTCATCTACGGCGTGCGCTTGCTGCAATTGCTCGCTGAACTGGACATCGAAAGCCACCTGATCATCAGCCGCGCGGCGCTGCTGACCATGGCCCACGAGACCGACTACAAACTCGCCGACGTCACCGCGCTGGCCAGTCATTACCACCGCGCCGATGACGTCGCCGCCGGGATTGCCAGTGGTTCGTTTCGCTGCCTCGGCATGGTGGTGGCGCCGTGCTCGATGAGGACGCTGGCGGAGATTGCCACTGGCACCTCATCGGGGCTGATCGGCCGTGCTGCCGACGTCACGCTCAAGGAGCGCCGCACGCTGGTGTTGATGGCCCGCGAAACCCCGCTGACCCTCGCCCACCTGCGCAACATGACCGCCGTCACCGAGATGGGCGGAATCATCGCCCCGCCGGTACCGGCGTTCTACGCCCGCCCGGAAAACCTCGCGCAAATGGTCGACCACAGCCTCGGCCGCGTGCTCGACCTGTTCGGCCTTGATGCCGGCGTTGCAACCCGCTGGCGAGAACCCAAACCAGACCTGCATGTAGAAGTGAAACCCTGTGGCGAGGGGATTTATCCCCGCTCGGCTGCGCAGCAGTCGTAAAACCGGCAACCGCGGTCTGCCTGATACAGCGCGGTGGCAGGATTTGGGGCCGCTTCGCGACCCAACGGGGCGGTGCGACGTTTCGCTAAATCCCCTCACCACAAGGGTTACACATCAAAAATTTAATCACCCCGAATTCAGTGTGCACCGGTCAATCAAAGGAGCCTCACCATGAACACCCCATTCAACGCCCCAACCCGCAACACCAAAATCCCCGTGACCATCCTCACCGGTTTCCTCGGTGCCGGTAAAACCACCCTGCTCAACTACATCCTCAAGGAAAACCACGGCCGCAAAATCGCCGTGATCGAAAACGAATTCGGTGAAGTCGGCATCGACGGCGACCTCGTCCTCAGTTCCGAGACCGAAGAAATCTACGAGATGGTCAACGGCTGCGTGTGCTGCACCGCCGAGGTCCGCGAGGACTTGGTGCGCATCGTCAGAGAGCTGGTCGCGCGCCCGGTGCGCCTCGATCACATCCTCATCGAGACCAGCGGCCTGGCCGATCCGTACCCGGTGGCGCAGAGCTTTTTCATCAATGACCCGATCGCCGATGAAGTCGAACTCGACGCCATCGTGACCATGGTCGACGCCAAGCACATCGCCCAGCACCTGGAGGATCTGCAACTCGACGGCGTCGACAATCAGGCAGTGGATCAGATCGTTTGCGCCGACCGGATCGTCATCAACAAGGTCGATCTGGTCAGCGCTGAAGAAGTGGAAACGTTGCGCGGCAAGATCCGTGGCTTGAATGCCACGGCAGATCTGGTGACCTCGACCCACGCGCAAATCGACCTGACGAAGATCCTCGGTATCGGCGCGTTTGAATGCACGCAGAAGCTCATGGAAATCGGTGCGGATCAGCACGATCACGATCACCACGACCATGAGCATCACGCTGAGCACTCTATTGAAGAGCAGGATCACCAACACGACCCAAGCGTGTCATCGGTGGGCATCGCTGTGGACGGCGCGGTCAACCTGATGGCGTTCCATCGCTGGATCAGCGAGCTGCGCTCCTCCCAGGCCGACAACCTCTATCGCATGAAAGGCGTGCTCGCCGTGGCCAATGAAGACCAGCGCTACGTGCTGCAAGGCGTGCACAGCCTGGTGGAATTCCGCGCCTCGACCGCGTGGGGCACGGAGCCCCGCTCGAGCAAGATCGTGTTCATCGGCCGCGACCTGGATCGCGCGGCCCTGAACCAGGGCTTCGCCGCCTGCCTGGCAGGCTGAAACAAGGCATCGGAGCCGGTGGATGGCGGCTTCGGGCACATGTGTACGAATGACTGATGCCCAATGGCACTGAAATCTGTGGAGTGATCCCTGTGTTGAGGTTCTGTGCTGAGGCAATTTTCTTTTGCTGAGGCAACTTACCTGCGGGGAGGCAGTTAATTTGTGGCGAGGGGATTTATCCCCGATGGGGTGCGAAGCGCCCCCAAAACCTGAATTCGCGGTTTATCAGACAAACCGTATTCGCTGGATTTGCGACTGCTGCGCAGCCGATCGGGGATAAATCCCCTCGCCACAAAGGCTCACTCCTACAGGGGATCTGCAGCAGGCATCAGACGAATACCCCTCTCTACCGCATAAAAACAGCCAGAGGTGTTTCCCCATGTCGTCAGCCACATCCCCATCAAAAACCGCATCCACCGTGCACCCCGTCGACCGCGTTTTGCCGGTGCGACAGATGCTCACCCTCGGCCTGCAACACATGGCCGTCTCGTACATCGGCGCCATCGCCGTGCCGTTGATTGTCGCCAGTGCGTTGAAAATGTCTCACGCCGACACGGTGGTGTTGATCAGTACCACGCTGTTCTGTTCCGGCATCGCCACCCTTCTGCAAACCGTCGGCTTCTGGAAATTCGGCGTGCGCCTGCCGATTCTGCAAGGCGTGGCGTTCAGCAGCGTTGGCCCGGTGATCGCCATCGGCAGCAACCCGGAGGTGGGGTTCGCCGGGGTCTGCGGGGCGGTGATCGGCGCGGGGATTTTCACCATGCTGATGGCGCCCTTCGTCGGTCGATTACGGCGGTTTTTTCCGCCCGTGGTCACCGGTTGCATCGTCACCGTGATCGGTTTACAGCTGTTCCCGATTGCCTACGAATGGGTCGGCGGCGGGCGCAACGCGAGCAACTTCGGCGCGCCGGCGTTCCTTGGTGTGGCGGTGGTGGTGTTGCTGACGATCCTGTTGGTCAACCGCTATGGCAGCCCGATGCTGCGCAACATGGCGGTGTTGATCGGGATGCTGGTTGGCGCCGGACTGGCCTACGGTCTGGGCATGGGCAGTTTTCACAGCGTCGAAGATGCGCCGTGGCTGACCGTGCCCTACCCGTTCTACTTCGGCCTGCCAACCTTCAGCCTGATCCCCATCGCGACCATGGTGGTGGTGATGATCGTGCAGATGGTCGAGTCGATGGGGCTGTTCGTGGCCATCGGCGACATCGTCGAAAAACCGGTCGAGGACAAACAGGTCATCAACGGTCTGCGCGCCAATGGCTTGGCCAGCACCATCGCCGGGATGTTCGCCGCGTTTCCCTTCATCGCCTTCATGGAAAACGTCGGCCTGGTGATCCTCACCGGCGTGCGCAGCCGTTGGGTGGTCGCGGTCAGCGGCTTGCTGATGTGCTCGATTGCCTTGGTGCCGAAGGCCGGCGCGATCATCGCTTCGATGCCGACCGCCGCCCTCGGTGGCGCTGGCATTGCGATGTTCGGCGTGGTCGCGGCGGCGGGCATTCAGACCCTCGCCAAAGTCGATTACGAGCGCAATCGCTACAACGTGCTGATCGTCGGTTTCACCATCGCCGCCGCGCTGGTACCGGTGCTCGCACCCACCTTGTTTAAACAACTCCCCGAGTGGTCGCAGCCGTTCCTGCACAGCAGCGTGGTTATCGCTTGCCTGGTGTCGGTGCTGCTCAACGCCGCGCTGAATGGCGTCAGCGTGCCGGAAACCACCGCCAGTAAATCCGCCTCGCACATCCTTTAGTTTGGAGCTGCCCATGACTCAACTTCAGAACATCCTGATCAAAAACCCGGTCGCGGTGATGACCGGCCTGCGCGGCCCTCGCGCGCGGGCCGGGGCCGTGGACATCCGCGTGGTCAACGGTCGCATCGCCGAAATGGCCGCGAACCTTGAACCACAACCCGGCGAACGGCTGATCGACGCGCGCAACTGCGTGGTCTATCCCGGCTGGATCAACACCCACCATCACCTGTTCCAGAACCTACTCAAAGCCGTGCCCGAGGGGCTGAATCAGGATCTGCAAGGCTGGCTGGCGAGCGTGCCCTACCCGCGCCTGAACCGCTTTACCCCGCAACTGGCGCGGATTGCTGCACGGCTAGGCATGGTCGAATTGCTGCTGTCCGGCGTCACCACCTGCGCCGATCACCACTACCTCTACCACGCTCACGGCAGCACCGAGACCGGCGACTTGCTGTTCGACATGGCCGATGAATTTGGCCTGCGTTTTGTGCTGTGCCGGGGCGGCGCGCTGGAATCGGCGAGCGCACATCCGGGCTTCTCGAAAACCGCGCTGCAACCGGAAAGCCTTGAGCAAATGGTCGGCGACATCGAACGGCTGAAATCGCTGTATCACCAGGACACTCCAGACGCGATGCGTCGCGTGGTTGTCGCGCCAACCACGCCAACGTTCTCGCTACCGCCAACGCTGCTGCGCGAACTCGCCCACACCGCACGCGGCCTCGGTTTGCGCCTGCATACGCACCTGTCGGAAACGCAGAACTACGTGAATTTCTGCCGCGAAAAATACAACTGCCTGCCGGTGGAATTCGTCGCCGAACACGAATGGCTCGGCCCCGACGTCTGGTTCGCCCACGCCGTACACCTGCAACCGGGCGAAATCCGCATGCTCGCGCAGACCGGCACCGGCATCTCCCACTGCCCGGTGAGCAATGCGCGGCTGGGCAGCGGCGTCGCGCCAGTGCCGCAGATGTACGAGGCAGGTGTGCCGATTTCTCTAGGCGTGGATGGCGTAGCGTCGAATGAATCCGGAAGCATGGTCGGTGAGGCCAACACCGCGTGGCTGATCCACCGCGCCGAACAAGGCGCCTCGGCGACCACCGCAGAAGACGTCATTCACTGGGGCACAGCGGGTGGCGCGCAGGTGTTGGGGCTCGGCGCGGTTGGCACTTTGGAAGTCGGGCAAGCGGCGGATCTGGTCGTCTACAGCCTCGACCACCCACGGTTCTACGGCTTCCACGACAGCGCCGTCGCGCCAGTGGTTGCGGGCGAACCGATCACGGTGAAATACAGCCTGGTCGGCGGCAGGATCGTGGTCGACAACGGCGTAATCCCCGGCCTGGACATCGAACGCATGCGCGCCGAAGCGTGGGAAGGCGTGCAACAACTGATGAACGTTGACGACTGACCCCCGATCCCGTGTAGGAGCTGCCGAAGGCTGCGATCTTTTGATCTTGTCTTTTAAAAAACCAAGTCAAAAGATCGCAGCCTTCGGC